>NZ_JAEMUD010000005.1 GCF_018342475.1 Parachlamydia sp. AcF125
AGAGGAAGATGCGACCATGATTATGCAAGTTAATCCTTTCATTCAATACCAGGGAGCTGTGCTGCCCACTAGGTTGGCAGTAGGAGAGCTTAACAAACGTTTCAAGGATTTATTGCAACGAAAGTGCCCCAGCTGCATAAAAGATTTAATTGCTCAAGGGCATAAATTTTTAAAAGAGGCAGAAGAGGAAGCTGCTCTACATGGGCTCTTTTATCTGGCTACAGCTTATGAATTGCATTGCACGCTTGAAATAAAGGAATATCAATTTGATCGGCAAGCACTTGATAAAGGCCTGGACAGATTAGAGAGAAGCTTAAAAGAGGGAGAAACCTTGCTTCATTATTTTGTGGCTCAGGAAAACCTAAGTATTTTTATCTATCTTTTCTCTCAAAGGCCAAGCATAAAATCTCAGCTCAATGACTTAGCAGGAGAATTGATCGAAGAAACCCCTTTGCATGCAGCTGCCAAGACAGGAGCTATATCTCTCGTGAAATTTCTGCTTGCACAGGGAGCGGATTTTAAAAAGCTCGATAGTTTTCAAAATAATGTTTTGCACCATGCTTGTCAATCAGAAAAAGATTGCATCGATATCGTTAAGATTTTACTGCAATATGACTATACACTTATAGAAGCTAAAAATAGCAAAGGCCAGCTACCTTTACACTTAGCTGCATCTACAGGAAACGAGAAGATTTTTGAATATTTGTTAGGCCAAATTACAAACAAGCTTCAGCTGGATCAACAAGATAGAGAGGGAAATACTCCTTTACATTTAGTAATTATGGGGTGGGGTGAGCCTCCTGTTAAAGCTGAAGGCTCCTACTGCAAAATTACCCAAGCCTTAGTAAAAAAAGGAGCAAACCTCAATATCTTAAATCATAAGAAAAAAACAGCCTTAGCGCTTATTTTTGAAAATGAAGCTATTATACAGGCTTTAGTTCAGGCAAATCTAAGTTCCCAAATGTTGGTTAGCTCTCTTCGAAACTATTACCTTTCTCAAGAAACCCTTTCTATTTTCAGAATCAAAGCGCAGCAAAAGTGGGAACTTAAAGTGCCTTTAGAGGAAATTTATGTGCGTTTAGGCGTTATTGAAAATAAAGAAAGAAAAACGCAGGACCAAGCCCTGAATGAATGTTCTGAGTGTTTACAATATACTCTCATTCCGAGTTTCAAAATTATTTTCAAGCCTAAAAAAGAGGTTGAAATTGAAAAGCTTTTTGAGCTTGAAAGCCTTGAAAAAAAAGCTCGCAAAAGAATTTTTATACAAGGCGCGGCGGGCATTGGTAAAAGTACCCTCTGTCACTATATTAGCTATCACTGGGCAAAAGGGAAGCTTTGGACAGGCATGTTTACCTGCCTTTTTCGGATTCCTTTAAGAAATTTGACTTTAAGAAAATATCCCCCCGATAAAGAGTATACTCCAGCTGACCTAATTGCAAAAGAATATGCCGGCAAAGTTGATCGCAGGGTGATTGAAGCCTGTATAAACGAACCCTCTTTTCTACAAAATACCCTTCTTATTCTAGATGGTTATGATGAGCTTCCAGCAGATGCTCAAGCAAGCACAAGCTTATTAGCTACAGCTTTTGAGCAGCTAAAAGAGTTATTTCCCCACGTTATTATTACCTCAAGACCTGGAAGCTGCTCTTTTGACCGCTCATGTGAGTTAAAGCTTTTAGGCTTTGATAAAGAGGGGATTAAGCGTTATGTTGGCAGATTTTTCAAACATGCTCAAGCCAAAGAGAAAAAACAGAAGCTTAACCGTCTATTAAATACTTCTCCTCAGGTACTAAGTCTGGTGCAAATTCCGATTAACCTAACGCTTCTCTGCTGTCTCTTTCATGAAGATACACAGGTTTTTGATACTAAGCAACCTATTACGATGAGTGCTATTTATGTACGGATAGTTAACTGGGTATATAAATGGTTTCTTTTGAGAAGAATTGATCAAGGACAATCCAGACAAACTAAAGAGCAAATTTTAGTCGAGAAAAATCTACGCCAAAATCCAGAAGTAGCCAATATTGCCACCGTTTTTGAAGAAATGGCCGCTTTTGCTATGAAAAACGACACCCTTTATTTAAGCAAGCCAGAAATCGAAGACTTTAAGGGCAACAAAATCTTATCCAATGAGCTTACAGATTGCGGGCTCATGAGCATCCCTGAAGCAGACATTGAGGCTGAAGAAAAGGGATATTTTATACACTTAACCTTCCAAGAGTTTTTAACCGCTTCAAAAGTTGCCAATCAATACCTTAAAGGAGAAAGGCAAGCATGCCAAGAATTTGTGCGAAAGTATAAGTTTGAACCTCGCTACGCTCTCGTTTTGCGTATGATGGCTGGTAGCCTCTCTCTTGCTGCCTCAACTAATCGTCGCTATGCGGATGCACTTCAGCCTTTTTTTGACGATCTTTTTGCTGCACCGCAAGATTTAGCTGTCAGAAACGAAATTAATTTAATTGCCGAGTGTTTTGAGGAGTGCCAAGATCCTAGAGTAGTGAAGCAGTACGATGGTTTTATTGAGCTTGTAAAAGACTATATTAAGTCTATCTGTTTACTAGGCTTAGGCTTTGAACGATTGCTAAGAAATAAAAATCTCCTTAACCATCCCGAGATAGTGCGCACTATCACAGAATTGTTATCCGACCCACAGATAAGAGAAAATACGCTAAACATCTTAATAAGCATTGTAAGACTAAGCTTAGCTTCAGAAATGGTAAGATTGGTGGTTGAGGTACTTAAGGATTCTAAAAAAGATTCTAATGCTAAAAGGCTTGCTACCTTGGCTTTGGAAGAAGTAGCAAGGAAAGGAGGTGAGCTCCCGAAAGATGCGCTAGCTGCTCTCATCCAAGCCCTCAAAGAAAGCAATATAGAGACTAAAGGCCATGCTGCTAGTGCACTAGGAGCAATAGCACAACAAGGAGGCGAGCTTTCGAAAGAAGCCCTAACTGCTCTCATCCAAGCTCTCAAAGCAGACGATAGTGAGGCTAAAGATTATGCTGCTAGGGCACTAGGAGCAATAACACAACAAGGAGATGAGCTTTCAAAAGAAGCGCTAGCTGCTCTCATCCAAGCCTTCAAAGAAGGCGATATAAAGACTAAAGGTTATGCTGCTAGTGTACTAGGAGTAATAGCAAAACAAGGAGGTGAGCTTTCGAGAGAAGTGCTAGACGTTCTCATTAAAACTCTCAAAGAAGGTGATGGTGGGACTAAAGTTTTTGCTGTTGGTGTCCTAAGAGAAATAGCAAAACAAGGAGGTGAGCTTTCGAAAGAAGCGCTAGCCATTCTCATTCAAATGCTCAAAGAAAAGGAAAAGGCATTTTTGGCTGCTAATGCCCTGGAAGTAATAGTAAAGCAAGGAGGTGAGCTTTCGAAAGAAGCCCTAACTGCTCTCATCCAAGCTCTCAAAGAAGGGGCTGATTGGGCTAAACGTTTTGTTGCTAGAGCGCTAGAAGCAATAGCAAAGCAAGGGGATGAGCTTCCGAAAGAAGCTCTAGTCGCTTTCATCCAAGCGCTCAAAGAGGGCGATGATTGGACTAAGCGTTCTGCTGCTAATGCCCTAAAAGTAATAGCAAAACAAGGGAGCGAGCTTCCGAAAGAAGCTTTAGCGGCTTTCGCCCAAGTGCTCAAAGAAGGCGATGATTGGACTAAAGGTTCTGTTGCTAATGCTCTAGAAGCAATAGCAAAACAAGGAGGTGAGCTTCCGAAAGAGGCTTTAGCCGCTTTTATCCAAGCGTTAAAAGAAGGCGATGATTGGACTAAAGGTTATGCTATTCGGGCCCTAGAAGCAATAGCAAAACAAGGAGGTGGGCTTCCGAAAGAAGCGTTAGCCGCTTTTATCCAAGCGTTAAAAGAAGGCGATAGTGAGGCTAAAAATTGGGCTGCTCGTATTCTAGTAGAAATAGCAAAACGGGGAGATGAGCTTTCGAAGGAAGCGTTAGCCATTCTCATCCAAGTGTTCAAGGCAGGCGACGCTCAGGCTAAAGATTATGCTGCTAGTTCCCTAGAAGTAATAGCAAAACAAGGAGGTGAGCTTTCGAAAGAAGCGTTAGCGGCTTTTATCCAAGTGCTCAAAGAAGGCGATGATTGGACTAAAGGTTATGCTATTCGGGCCCTAGAAGCAATAGCAAAACAAGGAGGTGGGCTTCCGAAAGAAGCGTTAGCCGCTTTTATTCAAGCGTTAAAAGAAGGCGATAGTGAGGCTAAAAATTGGGCTGCTCGTATTCTAGTAGAAATAGCAAAACGGGGAGATGAGCTTTCGAAGGAAGCGTTAGCCATTCTCATCCAAGTGTTCAAGGCAGGCGACGCTCAGGCTAAAGATTATGCTGCTAGTTCCCTAGAAGTAATAGCAAAACAAGGAGGTGAGCTTTCGAAGGAAGCGCTAGCTGCTCTCATCCAAGCCCTCAAAGAAGGCGATGATTTGGCTAAATGTTCTTCTGCTAATGCACTAGAAGCAATAGCAAAACAAGGAGGTGAGCTTCCGAAAGAAGCGTTAGCTGCTCTCATCCAAGCTCTCAAAGAAGGCACTAGCAGGATTGAGGGTTATCCTGCCAGCGTCCTAAGAATAGTTGCACAACAAGGAGGTGAGCTTCCGAAAGAGGTGCTAGCCGCTCTCATCTATACCCTCAAAGAAGGCGATGATTTGACTAAATGTTCTTCTGCTAATGCACTAGAAGCAATAGCAAAACAAGGAAGTGAGCTTCCGAAAGAAGCTCTAGCTGCTCTCATCCATGCCCTCAAAAAGGGCGATAGTAGGATCAAAGATTCTGCTGCTCGCGTTCTAGGAACAATACTAAAACAAGGAGGTGAGCTTTCGAAAGAAGCTCTACCTGCTCTCATCCAAGCCCTCAAAGAGGGCGATAGTAGGATCAAAGATTCTGTTGCTCGCGTTCTAGGAACAATACTAAAACAAGGAGGTGAGCTTCCGAAAGAGGCTCTAGTTGCTCTCATCCAAGCCCTCAAAGAGGGCGATAGTAGGATCAAAGATTCTGTTGCTCGCGTTCTAGGAACAATACTAAAACAAGGAGGTGAGCTTCCGAAAGAGGCTCTAGTTGCTCTCATCCAAGCCCTCAAAGAGGGCGATAGTAGGATCAAAGATTCTGTTGCTCGCGTTCTAGGAACAATACTAAAACAAGGAGGTGAGCTTCCGAAAGAAGCTCTAGTTGCTCTCATCCAAGCTCTCAAAGCAGGCAATAATAGGGCTAAAGACTTTGCTGTTCGTGCCTTAGTAGCAATAGCAAAACAAGGAGGTGAGCTTTCGAAAGAAGCATTAACCGCTCTCATCCAAGCTCACAAAGAAGGTGATGATTTGATTAAAGATTCTGTTGTTCATGCCCTCAAAGCAATAATAAAGCAAGGAGGAGGGCTTTCGAAAGAAGCACTAGCTGCTTTCGTCCAAGCGCTCAAAGAAGGCGATGATTGGACTAAACATTCTTCTGCTAATGCCCTAGAAGCGGTAGCAAAGCAAGGGGGAGAGCTTTCGAAGGAAGCGTTAGCTGCTCTTATCCAAGCTCTCAAAGAGAGCGATGATTGGACTAAAGGTTCTGTTGCTCGTATCCTAGTAGAAATAGTAACATCAGGAGGTGAGCTTTCGAAAGAAGCATTAATCGCTCTCATCCAAGCGCTCAAAGAAGGCTATAGTTATGGCGTTGCAATGGCTCTAAAAAAAATTGATAAAAATGCATTATTAAAAATGAGTAGTGAGGCATTTACTTTAATCGCTGAAATTTGTTTCTTTACTGAGAGCACCTTTTCAGTTAGAGATCAAAAATTTCAAATTTCTGATAAAAGAATAACTTATGCATGCGAAGAGAGATTAGCGCTCACGTACGAGGAAATAAGGGAACGGCTACCTACGAAGCTTGCTGCATGGCGGGAGAGGTTAGATAAACTTAGTCCGAGGGGAAACTTTCAAATATCCACAGATCGAGCCTGATGTCAAAAGGAATTATTGCTAATAATTTTCGACCGCTCACGCAAAGGGAGGGCTTTTTAATCGAACCTCTTAACTATTCCTACAGTGGTAATTTAATGTAAACAAATCCGTTGGTAAGATTTTCGCCAATGCTTCATATTTGTTTACGCCCCTTCAGTTAAAAAAACTTGCATGAAACCAAAATTTTAATTAGTTTTTCCCTTGTAATGAATGAGAAAATGGAAATAAATCGAGAACCACTCTCCAAGCTTTTATAGCTTGTTTTTTCCATCAAATAGTATTGCATTAAACAGAGAGATTATTATGTCTATTCCACAAGATTTTCCAGCGATCCAACGGTTTGAAAAGTTAGGAGGCACTGATTGGGAAACCCTTAAAAGCACATACGTCATGACTATACGTCCGGGGGAAGAGGCCCAGCTGCAGGCTACGCAGCAGATGCAAGAGCATATAAAAGATCGCGATATAGTCGATTATGCCAGTTATCGAGAAGCGATTTTAAGAATATTTCCTGCCACCTATTTTAATTTAAGTGCTGAAATCACAGGTGATTTAGCCAAAACTTCGCAGGGTAGGTATGCCTTTACGGCCACCTGGTATCATTTTATAGTCGAGCAGAAAACACTTCAGTTGCCTACAGGCTTAGACAAGTCTGCGAAGTGCACCATTGCGATTAAAGCTCCGGGAAGCCGTAAATTAACCTCCGATATTGACACTTCCATACAGACTACTTTTAAAGGAGAATGTTCTTTTTTTGAGCGGGCAGAAGCAAGAATTAAAACCAAGGGGCCCGATTTTGAAGGGCGGATCAGCAATGCGGTGATTGAGGGGTTTTATACCATTTCCGAAGAGCTATTTAAAATGACCTCTTCTTCCCAGCGAGATTCGAATGCTTATATCGATACCCTAGCAAATGACCAAGAAAGTTATCCCAAATTTCTGCACGACGAAGAAAATAATCCCTCCATTCATGGAGAGAGGCTTTTTTCGGAAGAAGAATTTACCAAAATATTTAAAAAGTATAAACATCAAAAACACGTGCAAGAAATGGCCGCCAGTTTATTTTCTCTGCGTTGTAGTTTGGAAGAAGAGGAATGGCAAAAATTTAAGCTGCTAGCCAAGGAGCAGCTAAGAGAAATACCTGAAGCAGAATTTTCAGCATTGCCTAAACAGGAACGAGAAACCCATATCTCAAGCTGTCAGCAGGATTACGACGCCATTTTTCAAAAGGTAGAAGAAATACATGGCAACCATTTAGCAAAACTGGCGGCTAAAATTCAAGGCATAACGGTATCAGAATTTTCTATTCCCGTACGCAAACAAGACATACCTGTTGCGGCCCTTAACAGACTGTATGTGGAGTATTTGGAAGAATGTGCGACTTGCCGTGGACAAATCTTAACTTTAAAGAGCAAAAAACAGGCCTTAATTAATCAATTAGACGCAGAAAAAACAAAATTAAGTAAAGAATTGGTTGCTTTAAAAAGATTAGGCGAGAATAGCGATGATGAAGAGATCCAAGCGCTTATTGAAAGAAAACAAAAAAACTGCGCTCTATTAGAAAAAAGCTGCAACAATCTGAAAGATACATTGCGCCAAAACATCCAAGAAATAGCTCGATTGCAAGTGGACTATCAATTCTATCAAATTTTAGCAAACACATTTGCCAACGAGGCTTATGTTTGTCGCTCGGCTGTGTATCATGTGGTTAAGGGACAAAGCGGTGTTAAAGACCTTGCCATTTCTCAACAAACCCTTCTAGGCTCAGCTCTGCAGCAAGTAGGTTTTAAGCTTTTGCATACTAAAGAATTAACTCATAAAGAATATTCCCCTGAAGCGGTGGCTTACTATACAGCCAAGTATGGGCAGCGGATTTTTAACCTAGTTTTTAGTGGACATCATGCCGAATTTACAAATGAGATTATAAAAGCTTTAGCGAAAGGAAGAAAAGGGAAGCATCTCCCCAAATTTACCTATCTTAAATCTAAGCAGGTAAGGCAAAACGCGTATAGTACTTTAGAGCAGGAAGAGTTAGCTCTTTTAAACCACCAAGCTCAAATTATCCATTGTATCAAATCAGACAATGCGATTTTAGATGCCAAAAAGCCTGAAAAAACACTTGAGTTAATCCAAAAATTATATCCTTTCTCGAATGAAGATGAAAAAAAGCGTTATTTTGAAAACGAAAAAAAGCTTTACCTATCGCTTAGCGCTAAATTAATCGGTTTAGTTTGCGTTTCTAGATTAGACAAAAAAGGGTACCTATGGGGGCAAAATCCAAGCATCCCTTTAAGATATCTAGCTGCAGAAAAGAAGGAGGGAGAAGATTTACCTCCTGCTATTTCCCATCCAGAGCCTCTGCAAAATTCCAACTTTCCCGCATCTAGTAGCGGAGGGATTGCTAAAGATGAACATCATAAGTTGGATAAAGATGCCACAAACTTGGTGATGGCTTCGCAAGGAGGAAAGGCAGAGGTAAGCTACATGGAGGGGGGCGCAGGTTCTCAATCTGCCGTTGTGGCAGGCGCTTCTGAGGAAGCATCTCGTAATTTAACAGAAGGGTTTTTTAAAAAAAAACCAAAGTAAATCATCCATCGGAGCAATGGCCTCCTGATGGGGTTAATTGCCGCGAGCACAGTTTTAAAGGGTATAGTGCTCTTTATCCCGTTTTGCCAACTAAGCCTGGGTTTGTCAATTCCCAGGCTAGCGCTAAACATATCCATTTAGAGCAGAATTCTCAGCTGTATATACATGCTGGTCCTACCATTCAATATTGTGCAGAACCGCCCTTATCTCAGACAGAACTAGATCCGCAATATCTCATTAACTCTCTTCGAAACTATTACCTTTCCCAAGAAACCCTTTCTATTTTCAGAATGAAAGCACAGCAAGAGTGGGAATTTAAAGTGCCTTTAGAAGAAATTTATGTGCGTTTAGCGATGATTGAGAGTGAGGAGAGAAAAACACGCGACCAAGCACTTGATAAACATTCTGATTACTTACAAGATGGTCGCATCCAAACTTATGAAACTATCTTCAAGCCTAAGCAGACTATCGAACTTGAAAAGCTTTTCGAACAAGAAAACCTTGTAAAAAAGGGTCGTAAAAGAATTTATCTCCAAGGAGCTGCAGGAAGTGGTAAGAGCACCTTATGCCATTATATCGCTTATCGTTGGGCAAAAGGGGATCTTTGGCAAGGGATTTTTTCTTACCTCTTTTGGATTCCCTTAAGAAATTTGACTTTAAGGAAGTATCCTGCTGATAAAGAGTATACTCCAGCTGATCTTATTGCTAGAGAATATGCCGGCAAAATCGATCGTCGAGTCATTGAAGCTTGCATACACGATTCTGCTTTTCGGGAAAAAACCCTGTTTATTTTAGATGGCTATGACGAACTCTCCTCACAGGCACAAGGGAACACCAGTCTTGCTAAAGCCTTTAAGGAGCTAAAAGAGTTATTTCCCCATATTCTGGTCACTTCACGACCTGGAAGCTGCTCTTTTAACCGCTCTTGTGAGCTAGAGCTTTTAGGTTTTGATAAAGAAGGGGTTAAACGTTATAGCGATAGATTTTTTAAACACGTTCAAGCCGAAGAGAAAAAACAGAAGCTTAATCATTTATTAAATACTTCTCCTCAGGTGCTAAGTCTGGCACAAATTCCAATTAACTTAACGCTTCTTTGTTGTTTCTTTAATGAAAGCTTCCAGGTTTTTGATACTGAGCAATCCTTTACCATGACGAGCATTTATGCACGCGTAGTTAACTGGATGTATAAGTGGTTTCTTTTAAGAAGAATTGACCAAGGACAATCCAAACAAACTAAAGAGCAAATTTTGGCTGAGAAAAATCTGCGTCAAAATCCAGAAGTAGCCAATATTGCTACCGCTTTTGAAGAAATGGCCGATTTTGCTATGGAAAACAATACCCTTTATCTAAGCAAGCCAGACATCGAGCACTTTAGGGGTAACAAAATTTTATCCAATGAGCTTACAGATTGTGGACTTATGCGTATCCCTGAAGCTGAAGAAAAAGGGTATTTTATACACTTAACCTTCCAAGAGTTTTTAACTGCTTCAAAAATTGCCAATCAATACCTTAAAGGAGAAAGGCGAGCATGCCAAGAATTTGTGCAAAAGTACAAATTTGAACCCCGCTACGCTCTTGTTTTGCGCATGATTGCAGGTTATATTTCTCTAGCTGCCTCAAGCAGCCGGCACTATTCAGCTGCGCTCCAGCCTTTTTTTGACGATCTTTTTGCCGAACCACGAGACTTAGTTATCAGAAATGAAATTAATTTAATTGCTGAGTGTTTTGAGGAGTGCCAGGATCCTACTTTAGTGAAGCAATATGAAGGCTTTATTGAGCTTGTGAAAGACTATATGGCTCATCTCTCTTTGTTAGATTTAGACTTTACACATCTGCTTAAGAATAAAAAAATCTTCAATCATTCTAGCGTAATAACTTTTATTGAAGGACTGTTATCCAATCCACACACTAGGCAAAAAACGCTCATAAACTTACCAGAAGTCATAAGAACAGGGCAAAGGTTAGCTACAGGCGTTGTGCGAGTTATTATTGAAGTTCTTAAGAATTCTGATAACGATTTTTTTGTCAGGCGCCTCGCCTTGGTTGTCCTAATCGCAGTGGCAAAGCAAGGAGATGAGGCTGCTAAAGAAGCGGTAGATGCTCTCATCCAAGTCTTAAAGGAAGGCAATAATCATATTAAACAGCATGTCGCTAATGCTTTGGTATACGAGGAAAGCCAGCTTCCTGAGGGGAGATTAGTTGCTCTTATCCAAATCCTCAAGGAGGGCGATTTTAATGCCAAATGTTTTGCTGCCAATGTTCTAGAAGCACTGACACAACAGGGAAGCCAGCTTCCTGAAGAAGCATTAGATGCTCTTGTCCAGATCCTCAAGGAGGGCGATTCTGATGCCAAACGTTTTGCTGCCGATGTTCTAGAAGCACAGGCACGGCAAGGGAATAAGTTTTCTGAGGAAGCATTAGGTGCTCTTATCCAAATCCTCAAGGAGGGCGATTCTGATGCCAAATTTTCTGCTGGTAGAGTTCTAAAAGCACAGGCATACCAAGGAAATAAGCTTCCTGAGGAGGGATTAGTTGCTCTTATCCAAATCCTCAAGGAGGACGATTTTTGTACCAGAGATTTTGCTGCCTATGTTCTAGGAGCACAGGCACGGCAAGGGAATAAGTTTTCTGAGGAAGCATTAGGTGCTCTTATCCAAGCCCTCAAGGAGGGCAATCTTAGTGTCAAATTTTCTGCTGCCGATGTTCTAGGAGCGCTGGCAAAGCAAGGAAATAAGCTTCTTGAAGAGGGATTAGTTGCTCTTATCCAAGCCCTCAAGGAGGACGGCGTTGTTGCCTCACTTTTTGCTGCTAACGCTCTAGGAGCACTGGCACAGCAAGGGAGTAAGTTTTCTGAGGAAGCATTAGGTGCTCTTATCCAAATCCTCAAGGAGGGCGATTCTGATGCCAAATTTTCTGCTGCCCAAGCTCTAGGAATAGTGGCACGACAAGGAAGAAAGTTTTCTGAGGAAGCATTAGGTGCTCTCATCCAAAACCTCAAGGAGGGCGGTTCCGCCGTAGAAGCTGATGTTACCGACGTTCTAGAAGTACTGACAAAACCACGAAGTAAGCTTTCTGAGGAGACTGTAGGTGTTCTTATCAAAGCCCTTAAGAAGGGTGATTTGGGTACCAAAGTTTCTGCTGCCGAAGTTCTAAAAGTACTGGCACAACAAGGAAGTAAGCTTCCTAAAGAAGCATTAAGTGCTCTTGTCCAAAACCTCAAGGAGGGCGATCCTAATGCCAAATTTTTTGCTGTCCAAATTCTAAAAGTACTGGCACAACAAGGAAATAAGCTTCCAGAGGAGGCATTAGTTGCTCTTGTCCAAATCCTCAAGGAGGACAATTCTGTTTTCTCTGATATTGATGCTCTAGGAGCACTGGCAAATCAAGGAAATAAGCTTCCTAAGGAGGCATTAGTTGGCCTTGTCCAAATGCTCAAAGAAGGTGATTTTCATGCCAGACGGTCTGCTACCGAAGTTCTAAAGGAAACCAATAAAAATACTTTATTAGAGATAAGTCTAAAAAAAATTTCTTTAATCACTACAGCCTGTTTCTTTATTGAGAACAGCTTGTTAGTGAAAGATCAAAAACTTACAATTTCTGACAAAAGAACAACTTATTTATCTGCACATACAATAGAGCTTAGCTATGAGGAAATAAGAGAAAAATTACCTACGGAGCTTGCTTTATGGCGGAAAAGGTTAGATAACCTTAGCACAACGGAAAGTTTTCAAAGACCCAAAGATCGGGTCTGATGCTAAAAAAGGAATTGCTACCATTGCTTTTAGAGCATTGGTACAAAAGACAAAGGCTGTATGGTAAGCTCGCTTTGAATACCTAGTGATAAAGTCAGAACTGATGCATTAAAAAAGCTCCCTGTAAGCACTTTTTCCGAAAATTTGGTGAATAGATTGCTTTTTTTAAGCTTTGAAAGGAGAGGTTGATAAAGAATAACGTACTCTATAGAAGTTTAATGCGTCAGTTCTGCATGTTTTTCTAAATTCCCTTGACTGGATCATGGAAGGTCAGGTATAACGTAGAGTTCATCAACGGTGGCATGGCCAAGTGGTAAGGCAGAAGCCTGCAAAGCTTCCATTCCCCAGTTCGAATCTGGGTGCCACCTTTTCTTTCCTTAAGTTCTCTTATGCTTTATCTAATTGCAACTCCCATTGGAAATTTAGAAGATATCACACTGCGCGCCTTGCGTTTGTTGAAAGAGTGCGAGCTGATTCTATGCGAAGATACGCGTCAAAGTGCTATTTTGCTAAACCATTATGAAATCGTGAAGCCTCTTAAAAGTTTCCATAAATTTAATGAGTCTGCTCAGGAGCAAGAAATTTTAGCTGCTTTACACACAGGAGTTAAAATAGCATTAATTTCAGATGCCGGAACCCCTTCTATTTCCGATCCTGGTTATCGCCTTGTGGAAAAGTGCGTGGCAAAAGGGGTCAAAGTGGTTTCCATTCCTGGGCCTTGCGCAGCAATCGCAGCGTTGGCCTGTTCAGGGCTGCCAACTGACCTATTCCAATTTTGTGGCTTTTTACCAAGGAAATCAGAAGAACTAAAAAAAACTCTTCAGAAGATTCTTCCATATGAAGGCACCACTATTTGCTACGAGTCGCCTCACCGCCTTTTAGATTTTCTTAAAACCATGCATACTTTAGCTCCTCAACGACAGCTGGTTGTTGCGCGTGAGCTAACTAAAAAGTTTGAAGAAGTTTGCCGGGGCACTGCGCAAGCTTTGCTCGCCCATTGGGAACTGCATCCCTTAAAAGGGGAGGTGGTGGTCATGATTAAAGGGGAAGAAGAGGCTGCCAAGTCTCTTCCTTGGGAGCAATTGACGCCTCAAGAGCATGTGCAGTTTCTTGAAAACCAATATAACCTTTCCAAAAAAGAAGCGATCAAGCTTGCCGCTGAAATGCGCGGTATTCCAAAAAGAAATTTATACCGATCGTGCCTTTCTGAAAAAGAAATTAGCGATTGAGTCATAATCTTTCATGCGCTATGATTTTTCTCATTTATTTTGTTAGAGTGTTATAAAATGAAGCCTGAAGATTTAAAGTCTCCTTTTCGGGAAGGGGAACGTAAAATTTTAATCGAAGATCGGGTGTGGTACATTCCCTTAAAAGGGCTTTCTGACTCAGATCCTTTTTCGTTCCCCGGCTGGGAAGATCCCTGCTTATTTGGCAATTCTGCGCCTGTACACGTGGAATATTGCAGTGGAAATGGAGCCTGGATTACGGAAAAAGCCGCCCAAAATCCTTCCATTAATTGGGTGGCTGTTGAAAAGAAATTTGATCGGGTGCGCAAGATTTGGGCAAAAATTAAAAATTTGAAGCTCTCTAACCTTGTTGTGATTAGCGGGGAGGGGCTATTTACCACTCAACGTTTTTTTCCGCAGAGTAGCGTGGAAGCCATTTACGTTAATTTCCCCGATCCTTGGCCGAAAAAGCGCCATGCGAAAAACCGCCTTATTCAACCTGTGTTTGTGCAACAAATGGCGCGCATCTTAAAGCCTTCGGGTTCTTTGACATTGGTAACAGACTCGACCGAATATTCGGCTCAGATGATAGAAGTTGTCAAAGAGTGTGTGGATTTTAATTCTTCTCTCCCCGCTCCTTATTATAAGGAAGATGGAGGGAACTATGGAAGTTCTTATTTTGAACAATTGTGGAAAGATCAGGGAAGAGCCATCCGTTATCACCTTTTTCAAAAGAAGGGGATGGAAGCTGCCAGTTCATTTTAAAGTAGATGTTTATGGAAAATCGGCAAATTAAAATTTATCCCTCAGCTACCCCTTTTTCTGAAATTCCCTCAGGATATCAGGCTGTATTAATTTCTCTAGATGGAACAGTAAAAGGAAACTTAGACTGGAAAAAAGAAAAAGAATGGGCGTCTCAGTGCATTGAAGAAGGGCTGACTATTTTTTGGGAAATGCGGCTAGGTTTGTTTTCTGCACTTTTAAAACCGATTTCTCATCGCACGCAGTTTTTATCTCTTGGGCTATCTTTGGAGCATTTCTTGCAAGGTCCGTGGTTAGAATTTCATGAACATAGTCTTGGGCTCTGTATTTACAAAGGGAATGCCGATTTAAGTGAAAATTTTTCGTGGGAGCCTGAGCACGTTGCTCACTTTCAAAATTGGCTGCAAGATTTATTCGGAGAGGTGGAAAAATTTCAGCAGGAGAGTGGCTTATCTGTTGAATCTTTTAAGGAGGTTAATCCTTCACAGGCAGCCCTTAAGTCCTTAGGTGCCCTTTTTTGCCGTGACTTAGCAGCAGACTATGTCGATTTGCTAGCAGGGCATATGTCGCAAGTGCTTCCTTTATTTCTTTTAATGGATGCGACCTCTATTCAAGATCCTGCATTGCAAATGCAGCTATTGTTAAAAGAACGATTTCCCCGCTTCGAAATGGGGGTTAAGGGATCCCTGATAGGAAACCCAGCAATGAGATGGGAAAATAACGCTCTTTATTATCCTGCTACTCAAAATCAAGAAAAAATGGCGATATGCTTGCCTTCCTTGAAACGAGAGCAATCTGTCCATTTTCGATACTTTAGCAAGGTGATTGAAGTATTAAACATCCAAGCGATTCCTTTTCGTGTCATTTCAGAACAAAATATGACTCACGAGTGGGATGAGTTGGATACGCTATTTGTATTGCCAGATTGCTTAAGCTCTGAAGGAAAGCGTAAATTGATGGGATTTTGCGCGGCTGGCGGGCAAGTTGTTTCTTTAGGATACCCCTTAGGTGTCCCTGAAGAGCTTTCTTTTAAAGAATGGCAAGAAAAAATTTTGTAAAGCAGACATTTCATTATAGTTTGTATTAGAGTATCTGCGATATTCTCACTTGATCAAAATAAGCTGAACCCGCATGGTAAATGATACATCCATCTTTACCTCACTGGAGAGTTTATA
The DNA here is from genome assembly GCF_018342475.1 of Parachlamydia sp. AcF125. Classification (NCBI taxonomy): domain Bacteria; kingdom Pseudomonadati; phylum Chlamydiota; class Chlamydiia; order Parachlamydiales; family Parachlamydiaceae; genus Parachlamydia; species Parachlamydia sp. AcF125. Next base: position 15,437 of record NZ_JAEMUD010000005.1, read on the forward strand.
TCATGGCGTCTGCAAACCTACAAACCGTTCATAAGCAGCCTTTCAATCAATTAGAAAGCGTTGACCGATTAAAAAAGCTGGCAGAAGACCCTCTTGATTTACGTAAAGAAGGTGTTTTAACACCTGCCCGTTTGTCCAAATTTTATGCAGAAGCGGGGGGTTATAAGCTTTTATACGGCACCGAAAAAGTAACTGAAGAAACTTTGCGAGCTCTGTTTGATCTCGCCCAAGAAAGAAAAGTTTTGGAAGAGATGCAAAAGATGCAGTCTGGCGAGCCTGTCAATAAGATTGATGGGTGCCCCTCCGAAAACCGTGCTGCTTTGCATACGGCCACTCGCGATTTTTTTGAAGAACCCCAAAAAGGGGAGAAAGCAGTAGAAGCCACAGCTTTAGCTCGCAAAGAAGTCGATAAGCTTAAGCGATTTATGGAAAAGCTCGACAAGGAAAATCGTTTTACAGATCTCATAGTGATTGGAATAGGAGGATCAGATCTTGGCCCAAAAGCCCTTTACCTAGCTTTACAGTATTTGCAAAAAAAAGGGCGGCACATCCATTTTATTAGTAATATCGATTCTGATGATGCCTCTTTAGTTTTGCGTGAAGTGGATTTGAAGAAGAGCTTAGTCTTAGTCGTTTCTAAGTCAGGGACAACTCTTGAAACGTTAACAAATGAAGAGCTGGTGCGTGCTAGCTTTCAGCAGCAGGGACTAAGAGCTGAAGATCACTTCATTTCTGTGACCGTTCCCGGTAGCCCGTTAGATGACCCTGAAAGGTATTTAGAATCTTTTCACATGTGGGAATGGATTGGTGGGCGTTATTCTGCCACTTCCATGGGAGGAGGAGTCCTCCTTTCCTTCATCTTTGGATTTGAGGTCTATTGGGAATTGTTGAAAGGGGCAAATGCGATGGATAAAATTGCCCTTAGCAAAGATTTAAATCGTAATTTGCCTCTTCTGGGGGCTTTGTTTGCCATTTGGAACCATAATTTCCTGGGTTATCCCACCTTGGCTCTCATTCCCTATGCTCAACCTCTTTCTCGCTTTGCCGCCCATATTCAGCAGGTGGAGATGGAATCTAATGGCAAAAGGATCGATCGGTATGGAATTCCGGTAGATTTCCAAACCTGCCCAGTTATTTGGGGAGAGCCTGGCACAAATGCCCAACATTCTTTTTTTCAGCTTATTCACCAAGGAACAGCTACGATTCCTTTAGAACTTATTGGCTTTAAAGAAGGACAAATGGACGATTTTATGCTAAAAGGCACCTCTTCGCGTGAAAAGTTGCTATCTAATTTGTTTGCCCAATCTTTAGCATTGGCTTTGGGGCAAACGAATGAAAACCCAAATAAAGTATTTCCAGGAAATACGCCTTCTCATATTTTATTAGGGAAATCTCTTGATCCTCAATCTCTAGGAGCTCTCTTAAGCTACTATGAGCATAAAGTAGCTTTTCAAGGGTTTATTTGGAATATTAATTCTTTTGACCAAGAAGGTGTTCAACTCGGAAAGGTGCTGGCCAATCAGATTATCGCGTGCTTTGCATCTAAAAAAGGGTCGACTAAAACACCTAAACAGTCTTATCCTCTTGGAGAAGCTTTTTTAAAACATTTAGATACCCTCCATTGATTTATGGCTATTAAATTTCCTTTTCTAATTGAAGTTCCTAAACGTCAGGCCGCCTGTGCGCTCGGGCACGAACCTTTTACACCAGGTATGGAGTATTGTTCAGTGCTGCTTGAAACATCTGAAATAACTGAATTTCAACGCAAAGACTACTGTCTGAATTGTTGGGAAAAGGAGGGGAAAATAACGGATGATAATGCCGCGTATTGGAAATCAAAAGTCCCCAACTCCTCTATAAAAGGGGGGATGCCTCTAATTACCTACGAAGAAAAAGCCATGGAGCTTTTTAGAAATGCCGCTAAAACAGTGGGAGAAGAAGACGAGGCTTTTATTTTAGCCTTGTGGCTTGTACGTAAACGGAAAATTGTTTTGCGCCACTGCTTTCATGAAAAAAATGGACAAGAAGTACACTTATACGAAGATCCTTTATCAGAAGAGACTTTTTCTGTACGAAAAGTGCATTTAGAAAGGGAAAAAATTTTAGATTTACAAGCTCGCCTATCCAATAAGCTACGTTCATGAAGCAAAAAGAATCGAGTTCACACGCCTCTTTTTTTCGAGAAATTAAAGATTTTCTTATTTTTATTCGTTCAGAAAAAGGGCTTTCATCCCACACAATTGAAGCTTATATGCGTGATGTGCAAACTTTTGCTAATCATGCTTGGCAGCAAGGCATATGCAGTTTTAATGCCATTGAGCCTGAGCATGTGGTGGCTTTTTTAAGCACTTTAAAAGCGGCAGAATATGCGACCTCCACCTTGTCACGAACGCTGGTTTCTTTAAAAGTTTTTTTCTCTTTTTTAAAAAGAGAAGGCACCGTCACCCAAAACCCTAGCCTTTTATTGGAAAGTCCTAAACTTTGGCAGATCCTTCCCGATATTTTAGATATTGAAGAGGTAGATCTTTTGCTAAAACAACCCGACAATGAGACTGCAAAAGGAGTACGCGATCGCGCCATCTTCGAGCTCCTCTATGGATCTGGCTTGCGTGTATCCGAAGTGTGTGCTTTAACCCTTTACTCGATGGATGACCAGTATGTACGTGTGTATGGAAAGGGAAGCAAAGAGCGGCTGGTGCCTGTGGGTAGTAAAGCTATCAAGGCTGTGGATGATTATTTAAACCGTTATCGTTGGCAGTGGGATAGCGAGAAAGAACAATCTTTATTTGTCACTTTAAAGGGAAAGCCAGTAGATCGGATCTCAGTTTGGCGCTCAATAAAAGAATATGCCCAACAAGCCGGTATTACAAAAACCATCTCCCCTCACACCTTGCGCCATTCCTTTGCGACTCACTTACTTAATAATGGGGCGGATTTAAGGGTTATTCAAGATTTATTAGGGCATGCAAACATTAGCAGCACAGATCGCTATACCCGTGTAAGTAGCGCCCATCTTCAAGAAGCCTTTCACCGTTTTCACCCTAAATGGAACTAACTCTTTAAGATTCAATCTTTTTGCATTACGCCATAAAATTTCTTTTACAGCAACCGCGTGATTCGTTATTAAAAGGTAAGATAGGCTTATCCGAATTTTAGTTTGCTCTTAGGGAAAAAATGCAAGCCGCCTGATGTTATTTTTCATTTGATCTTAAGGATTTTGAGATATTTATGGATGATCGCTTCAGTGAATTCACACTTTCTAAAAAAGTGAAACAAAAACTGAAAGATAGAGCTTGGTTAAAAAAGCAGATCGCTGCAGGAAAGACAGCGCAGGAAATCATGGAATTTTCTGATGAAACGATGGCTAAATTTTATCAGGCAGCTTATTACTTGTTTGAAAAAAAACGCTACCTAGATGCCGCAAATGCTTTTCTTTTTTTAGCAACATTAAATCCCCATAATCACGATTATTGGTTGGGATTGGGAATGGCCACCCAGTTAAGCGGTCATTGGGAAGCTGCCATCGATGCCTATGAAATGGCGGCCATTAATCGATTGGACAGCCCTGTGCCCTATTTTTATTTAGCAAAATGTTTATTTGCAGTCCATGATCGCAAAAGTGCACTCGAAGCTTTACAGCTTGCAATTGATTATGCAGACGATTCGGTAGAATATGCCAGCCTTAAAGAGCAGGCCAAAGCAGCCAGAGATTTACTTCTAAGGCATGGGTAATCATTCTCGACTTGTGATATAAAAGGCGCCATCAGAAGCCAACAGCCAAAAATGGAGCTGAGGGTCTTGCTGTTCTAGCTCTTGTGCCCATTTTTTAGCTACTTCTAGATTGGAGAAAAGCATCGCTGCAGTTGCAAGGCCATCTGCGTATGCGCAGGTAGGTGCACGTACACTTGCGCTAGCGATGGTTGTTGGTTGAGAAATCAGAGGGGAACCTGTAATAGGATCTATAATATGAAAATAGGTGGTTTTTTCTCCCCCGTTTGTGAGGGTCCATTTTTGCAGGTAATCCCCGCTGGTTGCAATCGCTTGATTTGTTAGCTCAACTGTAGCTAATGCTCGGGCTGCCTCTTGAGTTTCGTGGTGCCGAATGTAAATACGCCATGCTCTATTTCCCGGGTGTTGTCCACTTGTGCGGATTTCTCCGCCCCATTCTACATACACGTTGTTGTATCCTAAATGGTTCAACTCTTCAACAAGGAGATCAATCGCTAACCCCTTAGCGATGCCTCCTAAATCCAGTTGCGTTTTATCATGCTCTTTCCAAAATTCGTTGTGATCGAAGTGAAGCTTACTCCAGCCAGTACTTTCCTGTGCAGATTGAATTTCTTCTGAGGAGGGGGCTTTTCCTTCAGCTAGATGAGTTTTCCAAATCCTTTGAATCGTTTCAATGGTCGGATCAAATTTGCCATGGCTTAGATGCACAATTTTTTCGGTTGTTTGTAAACATTGGCTGAGGGCAGGGGACAAGGGAGCGCGAACATAGGCGGGGAGCTGATTAAGCTTGCTAAGCTCTGAAGCGGGGTTCCATTTGTTGTACGTGAAATTAATTTCATCAAAGATCGCCCGAATAGTTGCTTTAATTTGCTCTTGCTCAACAGGCGAAAGAGAATGACCAATCAAGATACGATAATTCATCGTCATTGCTTGGCCAGTAAATTGGTAGAGGGAAGGGGGTTTTTGACAGGAGAGGATTAAAAAACAAAAGAGGGTTAGCCAATATTTCATGTTGACTGTAGCCCTTCTCTAAGACAGTAGCTTTTATAGGTGTTGCTTAGCAGCATCGCAATGGTCATGGGACCTACTCCGCCAGGCACCGGGGTAATGAATGCGCATTTTTGTTGCACATTTTGAAAATCGACATCGCCCACAATCTCATACCCTTTGGGAAGGTGGGGAGCCGCCACACGGTTGATTCCTACATCTATGACCACACATCCTTCTTTGACCATGTCTTCGGTAACAAAACGGGGCTGGCCTATAGCTGCAATTAAAATATCGGCTGTTTGGCAAATCGATTTCAAATTTTTTGTTTGGCTATGGGCCACCGTCACAGTTGCATTAGCTTGAGGGGTATTTTGCATTAATAAAGTGGCCATCGGTTTCCCCACAATCTGGCTTCTGCCTATTATTACGACATGCTTTCCTGAAATTTCAATAGAGGAGCGAGTCAGCAAGGTTTGGATGCCAAGAGGGGTGCAAGGGATAAATCCGGATGGGTCACCAATCAGGAGTTTTCCTAAATTGATCATATGAAATCCGTCTACATCCTTGTCGGGAGCCACTGCTTGGGTGATGCGGCCTGAATGGATATGCGCTGGCAAAGGAAGCTGCACCAAAATTCCGTCCACTGCAGCTTCTGCATTTAATTTCTGAAGATGCGCTAAAAGTTCATTTTCTGTAATTTCTGCAGAAAAACGGTGGGTGTGTGAAAGAATGCCAATTCTAGAGCAGGCTTCTGTCTTGCGTTTGACATAAATTTCAGAAGGAGGGTGGTGACCGACAATCACCACGTGCAGGGAAGGGGGGCGACCATGCAAATGCTTAATAGAATCGAAAAGTTCCTGCTGAATCTTAGCTGCAATTTTTGCCCCATCAATGATCATAATTTCTCCTCGTGAAGGAAGTAAAAATAACTTAAAAAGAATAATTCTTCCAGTAAAGAATCTCCTCCTTATTCTCCCACGCCGAAGCTCTTAATTTTTTAGTTTTCTATCAAATAATTTCTACATACACTAGAGAGCAACATGGACAAACAAAAATTTGTCTGTTACTTTTTTATCTTAACCTGAATCATTTTTTTGGAGGATTATATGGGGGTGCTTGAACCTCAACCGCCTACTGTGTCGCCACTCGCGGCTGAACTCTATAAGGAGATAAAAAAAAGAAATTTTCGCGTAGCGCTATCCGACATTAAAAATAAAAACGGAGTAGACCTCTTGAGAATTTATGGGAAAATAAATATTTCTGAGGTTGATAGTGTTTTAAATAAAAAATTAATGGAAAATGCCTATAAAGAAACAGAAAAAGAATTTGAGGGTGTTTTTCAAAATTATTTTAAACCTCTTTCTAGGGGAGAGAATTTGAATGCTGCAAAGCGGACATTTTTAGGAAATCGCTCCGCTTATGGACCTGAAGCTTGCCTTCATACCACTGCGGCGGTATTGAGAATCATGTGCCAATATCTTTTATATCAGCCTTTTCCTTTTGAAGAAGCAAAGTGTCTCAGGTTGTATAAAATCAAACCGCTGGAGGATATCTCCACGCCTTATGAGTATGCCAAAGAATTAAAAAAAAATTATGTTGCCAAGGTGCAATGGATTTATAAACTTTTTGGGCCTTCTGCCTATATTGTAGGGGGTAAGCTAAAAGAGGCTTTAGATCGAGAATTATGTGAAATAAAATGCTTACCTTTTCCTATAGAAAAAGGGAGTTGGAAAACGCATATCATGAGGTGGGCGCAACATGAAGAATGGGGAGGTAAAATCTCTGGCATACTTCCCCCAGTCACCTCTTTTATGGAAACTTATCATCTCTCTTGCTTCTTACCAAGGGAGGCAAAAATTCTCCCTTTTAGCACAAAAAAAGAGTTTGTCATTGAGTTTGGCAGCTGTAAAATTCCGCCGGAACTTTCTTTTAAAAATTATATTCAAGATGCAACTTTGCGAGACTTTTTCAGGTATTTATGTGGGGACCTTGGATCCTTGGCTCCGGTCAAAATATATGATATTTTTTTAAAAGAAATCCAAACAGAAAAAAAAAGGCACACTTTTGTTTATTTTTTTACCGATACGGTTAAAGAGTACCAAAATATTCCCAAACAAAACCCGGGTGGTTTGGATTATGAACTTTTCAAAAACGTGCTAAAAAATCAATTTAAGAAAATCAAACATTTAACTTATAACTATCAACCCGCTCAAGAAAAAAAGTACTCCCTTTCTGAAAACAAAAAAAAATTTTACGAACTGCTTCTTGTGTGCTTGTTGACGATGCACACCATTCAGATTTGTCCAGAATATTCGCCAAATGATCGAAAGGCAATCTTGATGGGTATTTGGAAAATGAGCTTAGAGGAAAAAAGGAAGCTGTATGAATTTTTGTACTTGCAGGTTGCGCAGCCTTATGAGGGAAAACCGTTGCGCAATTCTTTCACAAGTTTTGAAACGTCTTGGCTCAATCCCTTTTCTAAGCTAGCTGCTGGTAAAAGGGTTTCAAATCCAGTGAATCATTCACAAACCCTCGTAGAATCTTTAAAAATCATTCTCGAAACTTTAAAAGGGTATGCTTTCTCAAAGACCCAAAGAGCTAAAATGAAGATCTTTGTAGCATGCTTTAGGAAAGGGCTGATTATACAAAACCTAGAAGCTAATTTTGCTGGTTATCAAGCTGTCGATTTAATGTTTTGCGCAAAAATTATCCAAGACCTTAAAGAATTTTGCGGCTTCCCATTGCCTGCCGATGTTGTTTATAATATTTTAAATTGGCACTATTTGAGCAAAAAAGAAATTAGAGAAATTAAAGAATTGAAAAAAAAGTTAACAGAAACAAAATTCCAAATTCGGGATATCCTCCTTGCGACCAAAAAATTCTTTTTTATTTCCCCTCAAATTACCACTCTTATTGATACTACAATTCAGGCAATCATCCCCGACTGTCCTTATGTTGACAAAAAACCAGAGGCGAATAGGTTGCTTTCTGAATGTTTGCGGTTTGCCCTTTATCCTCATATCTCTGCAAAGGATTTATACCCTTTTATTTTTTTGGCTCTTAATGAGCAAAAAGGGCCTATTTTTAAAGATTTAGCTAAGTGGGCAAAAGGCAATTGCCAAGTTCTCCGGATGTTAGAACCTTCGCAAAGTGCTTTATGGGTAAATTCGGGGTGGAAAGCCCAGGAGGGAAATAAATACTTTCAAATGTCCCTTATTTTTTTCCCTTCTATCCTTACCCCTCAATCTTTTAATCTAGAAGCGACCCTATTTATTCCTAAAACCAGGTTAAGTCAAGATCATGCCCTTAATCAAATTTTAAGGGTGTTTTCTACTTATTTATGCGATGAATTTGAATCCCTTAAAATGGAAGAGCCTGAATGTCTGAGGGAAGAAGGGACTTGGCAAAGAATTGAAACGCCTAAGAACCAGGATAAAGGCAGAGAAATAGAACTGGAGTCGGGAGACGCCCCACAAGAATTTCATCTGTTTGAAAACCTTTTAGCATTGTCTAATCATTCGATTTTAAGCTCCCTTTGGGAAAGTTACCAGGCGGAAGATAAAGAAGAAATAGGCCATTTAATTTATAATTTTTATTACCAACTCAAATATGGTGTTCGAGAAAAAATGCTCAAGATTTCTTTTCCTGAACAGGCTTCTTTAGGAAAAGTGCATAAAATTGCTTTAGAGGGGTCTACCTTTACCAATTCTGAGTATCTCTCTCTTGTGCCTGTAGATTTAGGCGGCGATCCTAAATATTATATTTGCAAAAAAGATTATCAGGTGAAGATGGAAAGCCTTTTAGAAGCAATAAAGAAAGGAGAAAGTTTCTTTTGGGAAAAGGGTTTAGAAATCAATGTGGGAGAGCGTTTATTTGTCGATATAGGCTATCGATTTTTGGCCGCCATACGCCCTGATTACAAGGAAAGCCAGGCCCTAGAGTCCCGCTGCCTTAATGGAGAGGAAGTGGAAGAGTGTGGAGAGGAAGAAGAATTGGGCATTAAAGACACTTTATTTGCCTTACAAACTTTGGACGGAAGCCCAAATAAGATAGAAGAAAGCTGTCACGAACTTGTTTTTACCTGCCTGAGTGGAGGAGTAAGTTTCAAAGTGATTTACCCCAATTTACCATCACTTGATCTTTTGTACTGGCAAATATTAAAATTAAAGTGGAAATTTTATCAGTCTCTAATTTCCTAAGAATGTGTCCTCTGTAACTTGTCATTACAGAGGACTTTATATTTATTCTTCAGGGTGTTCTCCCTCAATTTCTACTTGTTCGCTGAAAGGCTCATTTTTTATATCAGCGCCAGGTATTGGTCCGAAATGGATAGCAAATGCAGAGCCTGGAATAGTTACACCAAATCCAGTGATAACAACAAATAATGTCAAAAAACGCATGATAAGAGTTTTCATGAGATTCTCCTTTACTTGATGTATAATTAAAAAAGGCTACATTTATTTTTTTAACATGGAAGCTATTTTAATTTCAAATTATTTAAAACTTTCTTTAATTTAACTAAATTGTTTTATTTCAATTTCATTAAAAGTGAAAGTTGGTGTGAAGAAAAATTAATGCTAAATTTTATTAGACAAAAGAAAGAAGCTAAGAAAAAGCTTATGATAGCAGTTTATCTCCTTCGCAGACGATTAGGTCTTTTCGCATAGGAAGGTATAAAGAGAAGGCTGCTACTAAGAAGGATATATGCGCGACTTACCCTGAATAATTTAAAACTGGAGATCTTTAAGAAAGGCTCCCCTATCTTTTTAACAAATATGAAAAAGAATAGAAGCAGACCTAAGTTTATAAATGATTGACCATGCACTTTACAAGAATTTTGCCCGCATTGCTTATCTAGCAGCCTTCTTCTAGGCAATCTAGTAGATCTGGGGCTTTTTGTAACCTGAAGCGTCTTTTATTTCCGGACTTCGGCCCTACAAAGGAGGAGCCGAAGTCGGAAGCTTTTTAACTAGGCTGCTGGTTGTAGTAACCCGTTGCTTGAAGATAGGCGACTGTGACTAAAATATTAAGCACCATAACAGGCGTCATCGATCGATCGGGACGATTAAGGCGATCTGCTTTAGCTCGGTGTAATCCCCAGTTGGCGCCATAAGCCCCTAAGGCTAAGTTTTGCATGATATATTCTAATGTTTCCGAGTTTTTAAAATCTGCATCATCAAATCTAATGCCGAGCGAATTTAATAAAAGAAAGGCAAACACAAATCCGTAGGGATCGATGATGGTTTTAAAAAAAGTGGTATTTTTTATAGCTTCCAAAAAATTGTGATAAGATTTTGCTATGCAGGATTGATTAGATACATTTTTCCTTGGAGGGGAAGCATTTTGAGGATCAAACTTAGAAGAGACGGTAAGAGCATAGATATAGGCTAAAAACATCCCTCCAACAATACATGCTCCTGAAATGAGATCTCTGCTGGTTGCATCATCGGATGTGGCTCCCCAAATGGTAAAACCTAGGGTGACAGCCACAAATGCCCCCATTAAACTAAGCTCTTTCCACCTTGATTTGGCATAATTTTGAACTTTAGCTGCCGTTGATTGCATGCTTTGACGAGCACTTCGGGTGCTTGAAAAGGCAGTACGAGGCAAGGCAAGAATTTTTTCATTTGCTTCTTCTTCTCCGTTTATGGGTAACACGGTCCCTTCGATTAAACGATGAGTGGGCTGACCTGTTTCTTCATTATCATCTGAATCGTCTCCTGAATAGATATTAGAAAATTTTTTATCTCTAATACTCATTATTCCTGCACTTTCTTCGTTTGCTGGAACTAAGACATACTCATGGCCACTATACGACCTTTCTCCTGGCCATAAAAGATCGCTTGTTTCAGGCGTTAACCTAGATTCCTCTGCGGATTGGCTCAGGAAGCTTTGTTGGAAATGGTATTTTTGTTCTTGGCTGTTCATCCCATAAAGGAAGCCTGCGATGCCAATATCCACATTGTAGGCTGGAAATACCTTAGGCAAAATAACATTTAAAAAAGCAATCACAATAGGATGGGTAACTTGATTGAAAACAGCTAAATTATTTAATACTCGCACGGCCAAAGAAGGGTCTTGAGTGGGGGCATTTTGAACTGGCTTTAGGGCTTTTATTCTAAACTTTCTCGAGAGAAAAGAAAATAGTCCCCCTAAAAAGTTTGAACCAAAGAAAATTCCACTTGCTTGGCATAAATGGTATTTATCTTTTGGGATGAGGAAAGCCACGCATGCAGCAGCTTTCCAAGCTGAATAAATAAAAAAATGTTTCCCCTTTTGAGCTTCTCCAGACAGGAGGGGAAGAGGTTTGCTTGAATGGAGATAGCTGTATTCAAGATCCCCTTTTTTAAGGGTGAAAGCTGTAATAAGGCTATCCGTTGTCAATAAGCCTAACAAAGTATTAAAAAATGTTAAAATGCTTTGATTTAATGCTACCAGTGGAATAGAGCTCGGCGCATTTAAGTAAAATTGAGTTAAAGCCATCACCATTTCTAAGGAATATCTTTGCATGAAATTCATGATCGATTTTAAATTTTTCTCTGAAGCAAGGTGAGGCAAAAGAAGCCTGGCTTGAAATCCCAAAGCTATATTAGCCCCGACATCCAGTTCATCAACATAAAATTTTCCTTGAACAAGATTGTAAATTTTAAAAGCCAATGTTGCCAAGGAGGTAGTGGCAATCAAGACTCCTTGCATGTTTTGCCAATTCACTACTTTTCTGCCACTGCAGTTACCAGATGGAGAAACAGAAGTGAGTTGTATTAAATTGTTCATAGATTCACTATCTATAAAATCAGTGGGATTCCCTGCACCTTGCATTCTTTACCTCGTGTTTTATTCATTTTTACAGGCAGCATTTAGAGACTTGCGTGTTGAATGTGATTTATTTTCTATACGAATTGAAAATAGATCTCAAGGAATTCAAAAGAAAAGTTAAAAAAATAAGAGAGGGGAGAGGAGGGAAGGAAAAAAGCCTTTTTCTAAGTTCAATTTTGAAAGGAAAGCTAATCCGATTGATTGCTGCTTGCTAAGAGGAAAAAAAGTGTTCTCAGCCTTTAAGTCCCTTAATCTCAGCGAGAGAAAAAAGAGCGTTTGTTTGCGCCGGTTGTGTATGCTGAAAGAATTAAAGCCGATAAAGCAAATTGGGCCTTAGAAAAAAGGCTTCGACTAACGCCAAAGTTTTTGCCTGGATCCGACGCTGGCATGCACCTCTACTCGGATTGGGAGAGGAGCAGAGGATGATTCTACCCTTCACCTGTCCTATAAAGCCCGATTAGCTAAGGCATCTATATAAGAAGGGAAGGCAAAGGCTAAGCGATCTTCAAAAGGGGCTTTTTGCCGTTTCATCAAAAAAAGTAGAAAAGAATTGCTCTCTTTTTTTGCTACTCCTAGCTTTTTTTATTTCCTCTGCCTTTTCTTCTCTTTATGAAGCTGAAGATTTTGCTTTTTTTGCTATTTCTTTTCATCTTGAATGTTTTTTGCCGCGTCTGTAAGGGCTTTGAGAACAATTTCAAAAACCTTAAAGATCAAGCTTTTTGTGGCTAATTCACTCTTAAAGAGCTCTTCATAGATTTTTTTAATTGCGCCTTTAATGGTTTTCTTACTAGGAGTAGTCTGATTAGCGCCAAATTCTCCCATTTTAGCGTTAAATTCTTCCATTTTTAACTTTGCATTAATATAACAAAGTTTGTAGGTGAGGAAAGCTGACAGTGCAAATTGGATATTTAACTTTTGTTTGTTTTCTTCAACCAAGAGGGGAGAGGCTGGGGAAAAAAGCAATTCATCTACTTGCGATTTATTACCATAGGCTTTTTGGCTAGCTTGGATGATCGTTGAAAGCACTTTCTGATGAGAAGAGCTAAAATTATGGAGAGCGACGGTTGTGGCTTGATTGATTTTGTGGATAAATAGACGTGCGATTGTTTCTCCTCCCCATTCGCCAAGAAACCCCAATTTACCCATCTTGACCACAAGCTTAACGATAAGCTCTCCATAGATATCTTTTGGTGGAACGTCAGAAAATTCGAAGTATTTTTTCAAGCATGCTTCGGCTGACTGATTGGGATTTTTCTTCCATGTTAGTTGAATATCAGCGATAAACTCTTCGTAGATTTCATCAAATTGGGTAGTCCCAATCTGAAACTTATCTTGTAAACGGGTTCTTTCCTCTTCGGTCGAATTTCCAAATAATTCCGAAAGTAATGGTTTCAATTCAGCTTGTGGATTTTCGCTTCCCTTTGTTTTTTCTAGGGCTTTTGCAATTGATGGCAAGTTAGCAGTCGATGAAAAGAAGGAGTAAATATATTGGGTAAGTAGAACGCGATTAATTTGAGGGAGAACATGTTCGGCCATAAGCGCTGTGCGATGCTCAGGAGTAGCAAGGCGATTCACAGTATCTTTTAGGAGCTCAGCGATTTTTTCTTGTATAACTCTTTTGGCAAAGTTTAAAATTACCCTTTCCACGCTGGCAATTATAGGCCTTTTGGCCTTTTCCATATGTTTTAAAGCTTCTTGAGGCATGATTTGTTGAAAAACATGCGCTCCTTTTTGAATGAGGAGTTTAAATTCGGGTGAGACGGCTGGCAATGCCTGGTAAAAAAGATCGACGATCCCATCTCTTTTTATAAGATATCCTTCAAAATCATACACCACTTGAGGAGGGCAGATTAAATCAAGGAGGCGCCCAGCGAAATGGAAATAGGCCTTCTTCTCGTTTAAAAGGACATGGCTAATCGCCCTTTGTTTTTTATTTAAAATCATATTTTTAACAGCTGGATGGCAAACTTTCTCCTCCTCAGCAAAATTTTCCTCAAAAGATGCAGGATCTGCAGAAAGGCGTGTCAAAGCATCGACATGGGATTCCAGCTGCTTGAAAATATCGTCATAAGCTGCAATATAATAGGTGGTGTCAATCTCTTGAGGCTTGTCCTTTTTGATTTCATTGAGATGATGAATAAGATTGGCAAACCTATCGCTGCAAATGTCAGAAACCTTTTTGACTACTTGCGAAAGCGAAGTTTGTATAAGTTGGGGAAGTTTATTTTCACCCAGGGTGTCATGCATAAGGGCGACAAAAGAGTCGACTTTTTTTTCTAATAAAATCAAAACGATTTCTTGGAGAATAGTGTCGAAAGTTTTTTTATCATTTTCTCGAGTTGCTTTAGTGAGAGGGTTTGGATGGGTCGGACTAAAAATCCAAGCTAGAAGGGGAGAGAGGTAATCATTTTGTAGATTTTTATTTAGGGGAATTGAAAGTTTATCTGAATGCGTCAGAAAAGCATTTAAAATGGTTTCTTGGGTTTCTCCTTCGGTAAGCCACTTAAACATCTGCTCTAAGGAAGAGTCAATCTCAGAGCGATTCTTGGCGACCATCTCTTGAATACGCGCAGTGTTTGCTTCTAAATCTATGAAAATTTTAGAGGTTTTATTTCCTAATTGAACGATAATTTTTGCGCCCGCCCTAAGATATTCTTGCAGTTTAGCTGCTTTTTCACTCATTTTTTCTACAGAATTTTTTGCATATTTATCGTAGTAGCAATCGGCAATATGCATGGGAAAATGGCTGAAAAATTCTCGCATGGCTACAAGAGAAGAATCATAGTTTGCAGAAGGGGTGACTTCGTTATTATCTTGAATAGAAGCTGGAAAAGAAAAGCGATAAGAGGTTTTTTTTTCCTGCCGCAGAGAAGGGGAAGTGGGGGAGATGAATTTCTTCCCTTCGAATAAAAATGCGGTTTGCTTAACCAGCTTAGCTTCTTGCTCAGTCAGCTTTTTTGAAGGAAAAAAGTATCTAAAAAAGTTAATAAAAAAATCGGCTATTTTACTCCAGGTAGATTTTTTTGTGGCTGGCGGAGCTGAAGGAAAGTGGGGGGGAAGTGTGGGAGGAAAATGGATATTCATCACGATGTCCTTTTAAGTATACGTGTGTAAAAAAATGAATGTTTAATTTGAGAAATCATTTCTTTTTTCTATGAATGAGTAAGTTTAATATAAAAAAATAGCTCATTTGGTAATAGCATTTTAAAAGGGCTTCCTTTAGACCTTACATAAGAGGACAAAAAAACTCTTTTTTTACTCATATTCCCCACCTTTTAAGGCCTTCGCTGTCTTTTTTTGAATATGGAATAAAAGGCTTTTATTAATAGCTGGGTTTGTTAAGAAGAGTTTTTGTACCGTGTCTGTCACTACTTGATTAATGGCCTTGCGTGAAGGCATAAAAATTAAAGCAGCAAAACCCACGTTGTTTTTCAGGCTTTGGCGCAACAGATCGTGGGCAAGGCATGCTGTTTTGTTAATTTCTCTTCGCAGTTTTTCTTTTCGTTTGGCTGGGCTCAAAGAAGCTTTTTCACCAAAAAAGAGTTCTTGAACTTGTTTTTCCTTTCCATATGCTCCTTGGGCAGATAATAAAGCCGTATAGAGGGGCCTAACGTACGAATGGCTTACAGCATAAGCTGCGTCGCTAATTTGTTGGCTAATTTTTCCTTTGAAACGGCTTAAAAATTTTTCCCCGCCAAAAATTTTAAGAGAGCTAAGTCCAAAGCAGGCGTGCATAAAAAGCTTGCCGTATGTTGCATTTTTATCGACTTGGACCCCCTTATTGTATTCTTGCATAACAGCAATGACTTCTCTTAAAGAGGCTGTAGGTCGAATGGTGAGCTCAAGAAGGATTTCGATCTCCTTAATTAAGGAAGCTACGATATGGGCAAACTCTTCTTTATCCATTTTTTCAAGGCGAAAATTATTAAAGGATTTTTTGCTAATCTCTAAAATGGCCCTTCGTATGTCCTGCTTAATAGCATCACTATCCTTTAAAGTCTTACTAGCTCGTAAATACAAGAAAAGGCCGGCTATTTTCTTAAGATGTGTAGACGTGAAGATGGTTTGACGAATGTTTGCTAATAAAAGTTGATTAGAAAGCGCAGGGAGAATTTGAGAGCCAAGTAGCTCTTCTACTAAAGCGGGATCGGAAAGGAGCTCAACTATTTTTCGGACTCCTGTAGAAATATTTTGGTTAAGGATCTCTTCCGCTAGACTTAAGCTGAATTTTTTTACACCTAAAAAGAGGCTTTGCTTGATTTTTTGAAAATCTCCCACTTCTGGCGGTAAAGAGGCATCTACTAAGTCTCCCAATTCTTTCTGGACGTCTGCTTTGGTGAGAAGAGAATCCCAGGTTTGCTCTAAGCCAGGCAAAAGTTTATCCGACGTATCTTTGAATTTGCTCACTAAAGCTTCCAGTTCTTCTGGCAAGTTTTTCTTATCAATCAATACATCCCAGATTTGCTCTAGGCCTGTTTTTTCCCCGCCTTTTTGAAGAGTGGAAGAAGGTAAAAGAAGCTTAAATATTTCAGCGGAAATCTTGGTATATAAGTCGTTTTCTTCCAACTCAGCGATATTTGCTCGAAAAGCTTCTGATTCTTCAGGAATGATCAGCATCTTTTGAATGGTTGGATGGCACTTTTCTTCTTCAGCAAAGCTAAAAGCCATCATCTGTTTTTTTGCAGCCTTCTCTCCATTATTTGAGATTGCGCGCGCAATGTTTGCTAATTTTCTCTTTAAAGCTTCTTCTTCCGGTGTTGAGGCTTTTAGCGACTTTACTTTTTTAGCTTTTTTGAAAAGAGTGTCTAGCCTTTTTTCCGCATTTATATAAGCTTCGATGTGCTGGGAGAAAATTTTTACAAGGGAGTCAAAAGTTCTAGAATAGTCTAACTTCCCTATGCGAGCGGTTAAACACTTGCCAAGGGTCTCTCCAATTTTTTCCGCAGAATTTTCAAAAAGCTTTTGGGCGACATCCACCAATTTATCTTGCAAGGCATTTTGAATAGTGGTTTGAAGATGTGTAATATTGTTTTCAATGAGAAGTTGTAAGATGGCTTTAAAAACTAAATCATTTTCTCCATATTTTGATAGCTCGAGTTCCGTAAAAAATGTGGAAGAATTGCTATGATCGGACTCGAAAACCCAACCTAAAACTTTCTCTGCAGGCGTAAAGTGCCACATACTAACTTGAGGAACTTGGGTATTGCTCAAGCGGGCTAAATCGTTAATTTTGTTGGGGAGTTTCTCCTCAATTTCTTTTCGCAATTTTTTTCGGTCCTGATCCTGGCATAACCAGGAGAAAAGGGCCTTCATTGTATCATTCAGGTTGGTGACTTTTTTAAGATCTTCGGCAATATTGGGCGATTCATTGAGAGTGTAAATAGCTTGGATCATTGCTTCAATCGTATGCCCTAGGAAAAATTGGATCCAATCATTCAGGTTGGCAATGGCTTCCTCATTCGGGTTGATGCTTTCAAGCGGGGCTTTTAATTTTGCCTCAAAGAGGCTCCTGGCAAAATGGACACAAAATCTTTTAGTAAAATCCTGAAGCTTTTCTAAGGCGATGTCTTCTTGAAGAGCGCCTGAGGTGGGAATAGGCCTTACCTGTTTTGTAAGCAGGTAGGCTGGGTTTTCCCGTATATTTTTAAGGGTTTCTTGTTGTTTTGTGGATAATTTGACCGATCTTTTTTTCCAAAAGCAAACCGCCTGAATGAGGCGAAGAGGAAACTTTAAAATTGCCAAGGCAATCTTCATAAGCTTACTGCGCGATTTACTGCTGTTTGCCGGCGGTGCAGTTGACACTGCAAGCGTTGAAGAAGGAATGCGAGGCGGCTTTAATCCCATATATGATCCTTGGTGTGCAGTTATTATGCAGTAAGCTCGTTAAGAAAAGATAAAGAAAAAGCACCCATTATGGGTGCTTTCTTATTTTTTATCCTTCCAAAAAATGTGGATTTTGGACTACTACAATTTTACTTTTGGCTGAGTTTAATTGGCCCCGCTAACTACTAAGGTGGCTTTTCGACTTAGTTTCAGTTGGCCTCTCTCATTAATTTCGAGGACTTTAACAGTAATCATATCGCCTATTTTGACATAGTCATTCAAGTTATTGATTCGGACATTGTCAAACTCCGAAATATGGCAAAGCCCTTCTTTTCCAGGAAGAATCTCCACAAAGATGCCGAAGGGGGCAATGTTGGCGACTTTACCCGTGTAAACTTTTCCGATTTCAACCTCGGAAGTTAAACCGACAATTATCGCTTTAGCTTTTTCAATTCCTTCCAGATTTGAGGAGGCAATACTGATGAGGCCATCATCATTAATATCAATCTCCACCCCACTTGCTTCGATAATAGCGCGAATTTGTTTCCCGCCAGGCCCGATCACTGTCGCAATTTTGCTTGGTTTGATTTGCATGGTTTCAATGCGTGGGGCATAAATGGACATCTCTTTTTTATGGGTTGGACATACTTCCAACATTTTTTGAAGGATATGAATACGCCCTTTTTTTGCCTGGTCTAACGCGGCCTTCATAATAGCTGGCGTGATCCCCTCCACTTTAATATCCATTTGAAAGGCGGTAATCCCTTCTGCATCCCCCGTAATTTTGAAATCCATATCGCCAAGAGCGTCTTCGATCCCCAAAATGTCGGATAGGATGATAAATCGTTCATTTTCCAGGATGAGCCCCATCGCAATCCCGGCAACAGGGCGTTTAACTGGAACGCCGGCTTCCATCATGGCTAGGCATCCGCCGCAAACTGTTGCCATGGAAGAAGACCCATTGGATTCTGTAATATTAGATTCAAGCCGGATCGTGTAGGGGAAAGCTTCTTTGGCTGGCAAGATTGCTTGTAAAGCACGTTCAGCTAATTTACCATGGCCAACTTCTCTTCGCCCTGGAGAGCCAATGCGTCCCACTTCTCCCACTGAAAAAGGGGGAAAGAAATATTGGAGATAGAAAGTGCGACTACCTTCTCCATCTAAATCTTCAAACCGCTGGGCCATACTTTCGCCTCCCAATGTGCAGACGGATAAGCTTTGTGTTTCGCCGCGGGTGAAAAGGGAGCTTCCGTGTGCGCGAGGAAGGAGACCTTGTTCAATATCGATGGGGCGAATGTCGACGGAGGTCCTTCCATCACTGCGCAGATTCTCATTTAAAATCATTTGGCGCATATACTTGGAAGAAACTTCTTTTAACGCTGCCGTTACGTCTTTAGCTGGGAAAAGAGGCTCCTCATTTTCAGGCAAGAGCTTTTGCTCAACTGTTGTTTTTATAGCCCCTAAAGCCTCTTCTCTTTTTTGTTTTTCTTTAATGCGCAAAGCTTGGTCTAATAGAGGTTTTGCAATTTCTTCTACAGCTTGGAACACCTCTTGTGGAAGGGGGCGCAAAGTATTTAATGTTTTAGGTTTACCTATTTCTTTTTGCCAGGCAAGGAGCGTTTCGCAAATGGCTTTGATTCCCTGATGTCCTATTTCGATAGCTTCTAAAATTTGTTCCTCTGTTAAGAAATCACAATACCCTTCAATCATTAAAACAGCATCTTCTGTTCCAGCAAGAATAAGATCGAGTTTGGATTTCTTTTGATGCTCAACAGTGGGGTTGACGACAAATTTACCGCCGATTAAGCCCACTCGCACTGCACCTACGGGTTTAATGAGAGGAATATCTGAGATCACCAGGGCAGCTGAGGCTCCACAAATTGCTAAGGGTTCAGGAGCGTTAACCCCATCATAGGACCAAACGTAAGAAAGCACTTGGGTTTCATTGTAATAGCCGTTTTGGAACATGGGGCGAAGAGGGCGGTCAATCAGTCTTGAGACCAAGGTTTCTTTCTCAGAGGGGCGCCCTTCTCGTTTAATGAATCCACTCACCGTCTTTCCGGCTGAAGAGAATTTTTCTTGATAGTCAACTCTTAAGGGGAGAAAATCTTCACCAGGAGTTAGGTTGTAATCAGCACAAGCTGTATTAAATAAGATGGTCTCTCCAGAGCGGACCAAAACAGCTCCATTTGCTTGACGTGCAATTTTTCCGGTTTCGAAAACAATTTCTTGTTCTCCAACTTTAACTCGTGTGGTACGTCGTTCCATATTCATCTAATCTCCTAAATGTTATAATCTCCGCATGTTCTTGTGCTTTTGAACGATGAGGATGAGGATGAAGTCCTAAAAGAAGGCTATGCGTCAAAATGGGGCTAACCACTTTAAGCTGGCTGATTGATTAGATCCATGACTCCTAGTCAAGGAGCTGGAATTGTGGAAAGGGAATTTATTATTCATAGAATTCAGAAAACAAACCTCAAAAGCTTGTTGAAGATCGATTTCTGATTTCTATTCCCTCCCTATTTTAAATGATAAAGGCAGCTAATGCTGCCTTAAACCGCTATTATCTTCTCAATTTTAATTTTGTAATTAAATTTTGATACCGCACAGTATCAGTTGAGTTTAGATAATCCAGTAAACGCCTTCTTTGGCCTACAAGCTTAAGAAGAGCCAAACGCGACCCGTGATCTTTTGGATTTCTTTTCAGATGTTCAGTCAATTCGGTAATTCTTTCGGTTAGAATTGCGATTTGAACATCCGCTGATCCTGTATCCTTTTCGTGAAGTTGGAACTTTTTTGTAATTTCTTCTTTTGTACCTTGGTCTAGAGACATTTAGCAGATCTCCCATTGTTAAAGCCGAAAAAGGCTACTATTTTCAACATCATTTACTTTGCATTAAAAGGCTATTATATTTGGGCCTTGTTTATAAATCAAGGGCAAAAATTCTATGCTAAGACGGAACAAATCTACAAGCTTTATTCCGTTCTTCCCAATCTGTCGACAAAAAACTCTGGAATCGATAATCTCATTGCTTCATTTTTTGACTTTGCTAACGCTAGGGGAGTCTTATGCCATCAAAGCCAACCAAGTCCCGCTCAAAACAAATTTCTACATCTTGGGAACCAGTAAGCAAATGGTATCACCAAGCAGTGGGCAAAGAGGGACATTATTATCATCAATCTGTTATTTTACCAAAGTTACTGAATCTTCTCAATCTAAACGAAAATTCCTCTGTTTTAGACGTGGCTTGTGGCCAAGGAATTTTGGCCCGCCATTTGCCTGAAAAGGTAGCGTATGTAGGAATGGATATCGCTCCCTCTTTTATTAAAGCTGCCAAGCAATTAGATCGCAATCCTCAGCATGAATATTTAGTGAGGGATGCTGCTAAGCCGTATCAACTTGGCAAAAGGTTGTTTTCGCATGCTACTTTAATCTTAGCCGTCCAAAATTTTGAGAGGGCGGACTTAGTATTTCACCATGTTTCCGCGGCTTTAGCTGAAAAAGGGCTGTTTGTGATTGTCATGAATCACCCTTGTTTTCGCATTCCACGCCAATCCTCTTGGGGAATTGATGAAAGCAAAAAATTGCAGTACCGACGCTTAGACTCTTATGCATCTGCTCAAAAAATTCCTATCCAAGCCCATCCAAGTGAAGGCCACAACTCCTCAACAACGTGGTCTTTTCATCATCCTCTTTCTTCTTATACGCGGTGGTTGCATGAAGCAGGATTTGTTATCGAATTTTTAGAAGAGTGGTGTTCGGATAAGGTAAGCGAAGGAAAAAGGGCAAAAATGGAAAATAGAAGTCGAGATGAATTTCCTCTTTTTCTTACTTTGATTGCTAGTAAAAGATAGAGGAATAAAAATAAGCGATAGGTTATTTTGCTGATAGTGGTATAATTAGAGGTTTTTTAGCTTGTTTTAATGTTAATAACGGAAGTTAGTTTTATTGAATAATAATAACGAAGGTTCTAGCCCTTCTGGGATATTCTAGACGGCTATAGAAGGGAGAAAAAAGGGGCTTTTAGAGGAAGTGTTTAAAAGCTAACTTTTTGTAAAAAAGCTTTTAAGTTATGCCTTGAGTGAAAAGAGGATATGTAGTAAAATAATTATTTAAAAACTTTTGCGGAAGGAGTTTTAGTATGCCGGGTAATTTAGATAGCTTGGGAAAATGTGAACCCCCTTCTCATCTTTATAGTCCCTATGTATCCTCAGCGAAAATGCCTAGGGTTCCAAAAGACACCATAGAGAGTAGTGCTCAACAAGAAGTTCAAAAACAAGTTGACGAGCAATTCAAAAGTGAAAATAAGCCGCTTTTAGTGCTCGTTCTTGTGTCTACTAGCAAACTCTTTTTTAGCGTGATTATTTTTCCTCCTTATTTTTTTTTATATGAAATACCAAAATGGCTTGCTAAAGAATTAACCCCAAGAATGGTGGAAATTTTCCTAGCAAATTGGAATAAAGGGGGCGAACTTCTTCTTCAATTGGCAACTTTAATGAGAGTAAAGTTTATCTTCCCCCTTCAGCTATTATCGCGAAAATACACCCAAGTGCTCGAGTATATACGTCATCGCCTTCAAAAAGTGAAAAAAAATGGAGAGCGTATAATTAAGCAAGGGCTAGAGCCTTTTTTGAGGATGCTAGGAAAAAGCTATGCTAGGGTAAAAAGCATCAATCAAACTTTCTTAGGCTTTTTTTCATCTCAGCAACAAAAGCTTAAAAGTAAGCTTACAGATGTGTCGTCTTTCTTAAAATTGCCAAAAGCCGCTGCAAAAAAAATGGGGGCTATCCTTTACTCTCCCTCTCTTCATTCTTTTTTTAAATCTATAAAAATATGGGCTGCGGGGAAAGGAAAAGAAGCTTTTAAAATTCTTAAACGAGAAAATGCCAATACCAAAGCAAAAGCTGAAAAAATCGTGCAAAAATGGAAAGAGGCGATTCGCCCTTATACTGAAGCTGCTACCAAAAAAATCCATTCTACCCAAATTCAACTGACTTATCTTTATCAACAATTCACCAATCAGCTAGCTGAGTGGACAAAACCTATGTTAATTGCGTCATGGTTAAAAGCAAAAGGCTTCGGTTATAACCTCAAAGTTAAGGCGGTCGAAGGTCTAGCTCGTTTTATAGATGCAAGCAAGGCAGGATTTCAGTGGGTCAAGATGCCACTATCTCCGGCTTATCAAATCGGGTCTCAAATGGCTCATACTTTTCTTAAATTCTTACCTCCCGCGCTTGGGTCAAGGCTCTCTAGGGGAAAAGAGCTCGGTCGCCAATTAATCAACCATTCATACAAAGCACTACGATTGCTAGTCATTAAAAGTTTATCTTTAAAGCAGAGGGTCATTACTGCTCTTCAAAAGATGTACCAGTTTATGAAATCTTTTAAAGAAAAGGGAAGGCAAGCTTTCCAAAAAGCTAAAAAACAGGTCTTAGCGTTAATGAAGCAAGGGGTTGTTATCGCAATGAAAATGGGGGAAAAAAGCGCTATTTGGTTAATTCGAGTTATATTGTGGATTCGGATTATAATGGCTTGGATAAGGGTGTTAAGTATGTATGGTTTGCAGCTTTTACCGCAACTAAGTGAGCAAGTATTAATTAAATTGCGCTTGAGATCAAATTAATTGGTAGTTATTTATGTTGTAGTTTTAATTGAATTTTCACTGATTTTCTGTTAAAATAGTTGAATTTATTCACTTAAGTTTAGTGGGGTGCTTTAGTGGGAAATCAAGGGGTCATCTTTCAAAGCTATATAAGCGGGGAATATTTTAAATATCCGACAAGAAAGTCACTTCTTAAAGGGGTTATGAAAACACCTGAAAAAGAAATTGTTATTTCCTCAGATTTTGATCAACTCGATCCCTCTATCGGCTCGGTTTCAAAAAGGATAGCGATTATATTCCATAAAGTTTGGCAAAAGCTCAAATTGATTTTTAATAAAAAATATAAAACTCAATTTACTACAGCGATTGCTCGGATCGATGAAGCTTATACGCTTCATACCCAAAAAAAATTTAAAGTCGACGATCGAGCTCCTCATACCCCCCTAGTTACAGAAAAAGAAAGTAACGTTGAGCTGAAAGGCAGATTGAGCCACCTAAGAAAGGTTCAAGCAGACATTGAGAAAGAAATCGAACAAACCCAGCAAACAAGAAGTGGTTTATTAAACCAAATGGGCACATCCAGCCAACCTTCTGCCCAACGCATCCCTCAAACCGAAGGGGAATTACAGCTTTTCCTCCTACAAAATGAAAAGTTACAAAAAATTCTGAAAGCTGCCCATGAATTTAAAGAAGCTCCCGGATCTTTTTTTTTCTCTCTATGGTATAAAAACCCTAGCCAGCTCGAGATTGAAGGGCTAGACCCTAACTTTAATTTTAAAAAAATAGATGAGGAAATTTTAAGAATTCAAGGACAGCTGGATGAAGTGCTTAAACAGATAGAGCAGGTGAAAAAAGAAATAGCGGATTGTAAGGAGCAAATGATCCAACAAGAAAAAGAGCACGCTTTAAAACAAAAGGAACTGGCCAGTTTTGAAGAGCATTTGACAGCGTTGAAAAACCAATTAACAGGAGTACAAGCGAATATTCAAGAGATAGAAGCACAACTCGAGGCAAAAATTTTTGAACCTGCTATTTTAGAGACTGCCCCTTCAGTCGATAAGGAGGTACTTAATCCAGAGCAGCAAGAAGGAATTAAGCAAAATTTAGGAGAGCGGTATTTAGAGATGGTTTTGATCGTGATGCGAACCTTCGTTAAAGGACACGTAGGCGAAAAGGAGTGGGAGGTTCATTATGAGGAACAACAAAGACCTCTAAAAAGAGCAGTAAAGACGGCTAAATTAGAATTGTCTGGTAGTAAAGAGGTGGAAATTGTCCGTCAAAAAAGTGCGATTCTTTTTTTTGTCTTGTCTGAAGCTTTAAAAGATTCGGAAAATGGCCTGAAAATCAGCGGGGCGATTGCAGGATTTGTTAATTCTTTGCTCCTAATTCCTTCTGAGGATAAAATAAAAAATAACGTGCAACTTATTCACTTTGTGTTCGGCCAAAATTCTGAAACAAACGAACCTCGATTAGACGAGGCAAACAGGGTTATCATTTTTGCTCATTTTTTCGACATCTTGATTATGGTGAGTCATTATTTATTAGAGGAAGGCTCCTTAGAGGGCGCGCTGAAAATGCTAAAGTCTGCTGAGAAAATGACTGGCATAGGGAAAGGGGCTGTAAGGATTACCGCATATGCTGCTTTTTATGCAATGGAAAGAAAATTTAAAGCTTCTATTAATCAGTTTTCTGTTTTAAAAGGTACAAATGAGTATGCAGCGCATGTCACCACTTTTGTCGATTCCTTAAGCTCTCCTTTAATGCAAATTTTCTTAGAAAGGCCTGAAGATTCTCCTTTAAAAACACAAATAACAAGCTGGTCGATGAGGTTTGCTAACCAGGATTTAAAGGAGCTAATGGACCTTATAAATTTGGAGAAGCTTCCCCTCACAACTGAGGTTACAGATAAATTTGTTAAAATGTTAAGTTTAAAATAATTAAAAAAGGTTGATATTTTTATTATTTCTTGTACAATATTTTTAAGCAAACACACACACAATAAGACCTCTACTTATTTGGTTTGGTATTAATTTCAGGACGCATATGGATTTTAGTCTACCTCCTCCAGACGAAGTTAAAAAATGTTTAGAGACGCAGAAGTATCACCAATATTATTTCCTCGACAACGCTGTTAAGCAAGCCTACAGAGGGCGCAGCGTGTATTTTCATTTTCCAGCGGAAGGGCAGAAAGGGCTTGTGGCCAAGATTTGGATTTGCTTTTTGCGCTTCCTGGAAAAATGTAAAATGCAATTTAAACCAGGCTATAAAGAAAGATTTAAAGAAGTTATCTCTCAGGTTTTTACTGCCTATAATGCATACTTTGAGCGAGCTCACCCCTCCACTGAAGTTGAGGATAGGGGTGCGGTAAACTCCGAGGAAGAGGCCCAGCTGAATGAAAAATTGCTTCAAGAGGAAATTGAACAAGCAAAATGGCACTTGAAAATTTTGGAAGATAGATTTTCCCTAAAGAAAAAATTAATTGCTAAAAAAGAAACTTCAATGGCATCCAAGCAGGCAGCTCAGTCGCACGATTTGGTGTATAAAGAGAAGTGTTTACAGGAAAAAGAGGGCTTAATTTCTGTCATTAATGAAATGGATGCCTATATTGCCGCTCCCGTACAAGTGGGGTGGTTTTATTGTGAAAAAAAATATGACAAAAATCAAATGAGGGATGCTTTTCATTTATTAAATTTAAATTATGACTCTTTCAATTATGATGAAATCGAAGAAGCCAAAGAAAAGTTAAAGCTTAGGCTTGCAAAAGTTGAAAGAAAGCTTGAAAAGAACAATTCCCGAGACAGGAAAATAAAAGATTTAGCTGTCGAAATCAAAATGTTGAAAGAAGATTGCGACTTTTTAGAAATGAAAATCGAAAAGCAAAACGCAAAAATTTCCGGGAGGGAGCCAGAAAAATCGCTTGCGTTGCTCCTTTCTGAGAAGTAATTCTCGGGCTATTTATGCTTCATAAAACCGTGTGGAAAAAAAATCAGACTGTTTAAAGTTAACTTGGCAGCCTACTTCAATATAATAGGCTTTGCGAGCTTCTGAGGCTTTTTGTTTCTCTTGATCCGTCTGATCGAATAGTTCATAAATTTGTTGAAATAATCCCCATTTCACATGCACGGAAGGGCCAAGGTGAAGCAAGATAGATGCCCGATTGACATTGTCTTGTGAACACGTAATAGCTACACATTCTTCCGTTGGAGACTCTGTCCAGATATGAGGAACAAAACTCTCTTCAGGATATTTCCAAAGCAATCCATTCAGATACTGAGCTGCCTCTTCATTTGGAGCTGCAATCAAGAGCCGTTTCTTTTTAAGAAAATGGTGTTGAACTATTTGACAAATTGAAGTTAGCTTTTCGCGCGCGTTATTTACGGAGAAAAAATCAACAAGAGGATAATTTTTTTCTTTCATTTTTTAAATAAGAGAGGAAGAAGAGTTGTTCGTTTGAATATTATGGGTTAAGAAAATAGAGGAAAACTTTGGTTCGACAGCCACCCCAAAAGAGACGATAAACTTTAAAGCTTCCTCAACGGTCATTTCAATAAATTGTATTTCAGATTTTTTAAAAGTTAGCATAAAACCAATTGTTGGGTTAGGCGTTCCTGGTACAAATACAGAAACCCGGTCTTCAATTCTCTCCGCCGAACTAATCGAAGAGTTTTCATTTGTCAAAAAACCAATGCTTAAAGCTCTAGCATGAGGAAAAGGGACTAGTACCACTTGGGAAAAATTGTTGGTTTTTGACCCAAAGAGAGTTTTGACTACCTCTTGTGAAGCTTTGTAAACTTTATTTACTATTGGAATGCTACGGATAATATAATCGCCAAAACGCAAAATCGTGCGCATAAAAAATAGGCGTGCAGCAATACCTGCGAGGAGAATAGTGGCCATCAAAATTAAAAAACTCAATGTTTTACTTACAATGGTCAAAATTTGGTCCGATTGAAAAGCGGAGATTTTTTCTGTCAAACCATAGTAATTTAGCAAGCTAAACATAATGCCTTGCAGAGGTTTTGACAAAAGATTAAAAGTGAATGCAACCAAAAATAAGGTGACAAAGATAGGTAAAAGAATGGCCAAACCGGTGAGGAAATATTTCTTAATCATCACGAGTCCCTTGATATCGCTGTAAAAGGTGTTTGAATCACCCCACAAGAAATAATGTATTTAAAAGCATCTTCAACTTTCATATCAAGATATACTAAATCTTCTTTTTTCAGCATGAGGAGAAAGCCAGAAGTGGGGTTGGGCGTTGTGGGAATAAAGACTGCTACAAGTGGATTTTGGTGGGGCCCCATGCCTGGTAAGTCTTCCTTTGTGACTAAGCCTAAAGCAAAGGATTCAGGGTTTGGAAAGGGCACCATGACGACTTGTTTAAACGATTTGCTCTCGCTCGTAAAAATTGTTTTAATGACATCTTGGCACGTTTTGTATATCGTTCTTACAATAGGGATGCGATAAAGAATAAGATCCCAAACTTGAATTAAATAATGCACAAAAAACCAACGAGCGATTGCTCCTAAAGCCAAGGTAAAAGAAAAAAGGAATAAAAGAACGAGAAGTTGGCTGACATATTGCCGGGTGCGCTCAGCAGTTAAAAACAAAAATCCTTCATTAAAAAGGTTATAATAATTAAAAAGAGGGTAAAGAACGCCTGCAAATGGACCGGTTAAAAAGTTAAAGGCAAAATTGACAACGAAAAGTGTTGTAGCCAATGGGAGAAGAATCACAAGTCCTGTGATAAACGATTTTTTCATTGCAAATCCCTTATGTGGTTTATTTAGCAGGAGAAGTCCAAAGGTTGTCTTTAATGCGGTATCTCCAAGGTAAAAGAGCATCTTCACCTGCATAATCAATCCCCACTCTTGGGGAGCATACAATCTCTTTTAGAGGGACTGTAACCCCTCTATCCTCTACCCAGATGAAAGGTCCGGTTAGGAGAAGCCCATTATGCTTGACTGTAATCCCAAGGGCTTGAGTTAAAGCGCCTGGCCCACCAGCCGTTGCTCGAGATAAGCGAGAAGATTTTCTTCTTTCTAGCATAGTTTCCACTCCAATTTCAGGTTGAATTGCTCGAATGAGTATGGCATGAGGAACTTCTTTTTTATGGGCGACAATATTAAACAGGGCATGAATGCCGTAACACCAATACACATAGCAGGCACCTCCTTCTTCATACATGACCGCATTTCTTTTTGTGCGACGATTATTCCAGGCATGGGAAGCTCGATCTTCAGGGCCTCGATAAACCTCTACTTCCACAATCTGTCCACCGGTTAACAGGCCGTCCATATGGGTCATTAAGTACTTCCCAAGCAAATCCTGCCCAAGTTTTAAAACATCTTCTTGTTGAAAATAATCGAGGGTTAATTGCATTGTTAGAAACCTTAAGAAACAAATTTTATCTTACAAATACTATACAGCATAAAAGTTTGAGAGTCAATTTTAGAAACCCGACTTGCTACCAAAATCTTTCTCTGCTACTATTTCCAGTTTTAACAAGGATCAAGTTGAACCGCAAAAGAGGGCCTTATTTTTATGTCTGATTCTAAAAGAACTCCCATTATCGTGGGAAACTGGAAGATGCATAAAACCATTCAAGAATCAATTGAGTTCATTAAGCAATTAGGTCAATTGCTTACAAAGGATGAACCGCGAGTTTGCTTAGCCGTTCCTTTTACTGCGATTCATCCATCCGTGGAAGCTGCCCGTCCCTTTTCTATTGTCATCGGAGCTCAAAACATGAATGACGCTGCACAAGGAGCTTTCACGGGAGAGATTGCAGGAGTCATGTTGAAAGAAGCTGGAGCACAATTTGTTATTGTGGGGCATTCTGAAAGGCGCACTTTGTTTAAAGAAACAGATGAAGTTGTGAACCAAAAAATTCAGCGTGCATTTGCGGATCAGCTGAATGTGATTTTGTGTGTGGGAGAAACGTTGCAAGAAAGAGAAGCCGGCAAAACAGAGGAGAAAGTTCGGTCCCAAATTGAAGCCAACTTAAACCAAGTCACTCAGGACCAGTTTTCTCATTTGATGATTGCATATGAACCTATTTGGGCGATTGGGACTAACCATGTGGCAACTCCCGAGGAAGCGGAAAAAGTCCATGCTTTTATGAGAGAAGTAGTTGCTGCAAGGTGGGGAAAAGAAGCTGCAGAGAGCCTACCTCTTATTTATGGAGGTTCTGTCAAACCTGAAAATGCCCTTCATTTAATGTCTCAATCTAACATCGATGGTCTTTTAGTAGGAGGGGCATCGTTATCTCCTACTACCTTTCATCAAATTATCGAGTATCAAAATTTTAATTCTGGAGTTTCTTCATGATGGCCTTATATTTTATTTCCATCACCTTTTTTTTATTACTATGTGTGGTGCTGTGTTTTGTGATTTTAATTCAGGAAAGTAAAACTTCTGGCCTAGGTGCTTCATTTGGCGGCGATACGTCTGATTCTCTTTTTGGAACTTCTACTCCTGACGTATTAAAAAAATTTACAGGCTGGTTAGCAATTGCTTTCTTAACCTCTTGCGTATTGCTTTCTTTGTGGACAACCGCCATTGGACGCCCTCAGGTGCCTAATTTAAACCCTTATAGCATTGAAAAAAACTCTTAATCACTGTTTTGGGTGGTATTGCTTTTTAATTTGCTTTAATAAAGGATCCAAAAGTTTGCGCTCGTTGCCTTTCTTTACCCGATCTATAAACAGGACTCCATTTATATGATCATTCTCGTGAAGGATGCAACGGGCTTCTAGTTCTTTAAACTCTTCAATCCAAATTTTCCCCTCTAAGTCTGTATATTGCAGCGAGATAGAGATAGGTCTGGCGACAGGTGCGTAGAGGTTTGGAATGGATAAACACCCCTCAGCGCATATATTTTTTTCCTGAGAATAAGCCAGTATTTTTGGATTTATAAAAACCCGTAACTTTGCAGGGATTTCTTCCTCATAAGTATTTTTAAGGGGAACTTTTGTAATAAAAAGATTGAGCGCATGGTGAACTTGGGGGGCTGCAAGACCAATGCCTCGATGCGCCTCTAACGTCTCTTCCATATCGCTCACCAGCTGTTTAAGTTGATGATCAATCTGCTCTATTCTAGCACATTTTTTTCTTAGGATAGGATCTCCATAATACGCCAGCGGTAATTGCATATAACTCCTTCGTCGAAACAGCTTCTACTTTTATCAATCTTACCACAACCAAGAGTCTCGCATCAAGGAAGATAAAATTATTTATTGATGCTTCAAATTTTTTGCATACCCCTGCGCTTGATTTCTCATAGAATTCAAAGGAATAAGACAAGTCTTCTTTGTTGAAACAATGGAAGATCTTGCACCTTTTGTTTTTTGCCTCTTCTTTCCTAGATAATTGCCCAGCCAGGATAAAAGACAAATGGAGAGGTACGAAACGGGCATCTGTCAAAGAAATAGCAGGAAAAGGAAGTGCTAGAAGATATCGACGCCCCTTATTTTTTAGTCCAAAAAAATCTTATAATGCAGGAAGGCGCTTAAAAACCTCAGTTCCACTGTTCGTCCCTCTCCTTTAGCTTATCTTGCGGCAGAGGATGCTTGCTCTAGCCGAGATTCTAGTTGGAGATTGGGTAAAAGAACAAACAGCGGAGCTTAGGAGAGAGAATAAAGGGGGTTATGGTTTCAGCCCATGCTCACAGTTGGAATATCATACGGTGATAAGGGATTTTCTGTCTGCTTTCCATAAATGCGCAAGCTGTTAAACAACGGGCAAAGAATTTTAGCCTAAAGCCCTTTTGGGTATTTTTTATAATATCTTCAGAGACTTTTTAGCTACTTTTGGATATTTAAATCCCTTTTTTGCCACTTTGGCTATGAGGCCGTTAGGAGTTTAAGTGTTTCATTGAATGCAAGAGGTTTTACTTTCTTTTTTTAAAGAAAGCGCATTAAACTAGATTAAAAAAAGCTCTAGGGCATTTAAAAACAAAAAATAACATCTCACTTCTTAAGGCTATCTAGTAGGTAAAAAAGAGATAAAATGGGGGAAATATGATTATTGATGATCTCAGCCATGCCAATCGGTATCTACCTATACACCCTCTTTTTAAAGAAGCTTTTGAATTTATCCTTCGCGCGCATACCCAATCTTTGCCTCCTCAAAAAATTTATCTAAAAGATGAGCGTCTTATAGCCATAGTAGAAGCAAGAGAGGGGAGGAAAAGAGGAGAAGTGCCTCTGGAAGCGCACAAGAAATATATTGATATGCAATATACACTATCCGGGCAAGAAGAAATTGGCTGGAAATGGAAAGGGGAATGTCAACATTTTTCTGAACCCTACCAAGACGAAAGGGACATTATGTTTTTTAGCGATCAACCCTCGCTTTGGATCCCTATGGTAAAAAATAAATTTGTTATTTTTTTCCCGGAAGATGCGCATGCCCCTTTTGTGTCTAACGAGCATATCAATAAAATTATTGTCAAAATTGCAATTGAGTAAACTTTAATTGATAAGTTTGAGTGAGAGAGGGGGAGTATGGGGCAAACATACAAATGGCTTTTTTATAAGCGTGGTGCTCTTAATAGGGGAGACCTTATTTTTCGCTTCCAAGTCTTTTACTAATAGCCCTTCAAGCTTGGATTCTTGCCCTTTTTGCAATTGTCCCATAGGGGGGTCATCAAAAGTTTACAAAGAGGATCTTATTATGGCTCTTTATACTCACAAGCCTATTTTGCTAAGACATTCTCTCGTTATTCCAAAAAGGCCCGTTGAGCGTTTCGAAGGTCTCGCTGTTATCGAATAATGCAAATAGGACAAGTGATCAAAAAAGTGAATGTTGCCGCTGAAAAAGCGTGTGGGATTTCCCCCTATTTATTGTTGCAAAAAACGGCATAGAAGTCGGCCAAACAGCTCTCCACCTCCGCTTTCATTATATCCCCTGCGAAAATAGGGAGGGTTCTACTCTAAAATTCCGGCTTAAAATGTGTATGGAAAAGTTTAAATAACCTCTTAAACCAGCAGAAATGAAGAAGAGGGTAGAGAAAATGCAGCAAGCTATGGAGGATTAGCTTTTGAAGCTTTCTGGTGTTTAGCCCCTCTTTGTGCTTACTTCTTTTTGAGGATGTGATGCGAGGCAAAAACTCTCAAATACCTCCTGTAAAATAATTTGGAAGCTTTCGGCCGTGTGTTATTTTTAAAAAATGGTTCTAAAGGATGCATCATTTGATGCACCTCGAGAAATTTAACGGTATTTTGAGAAAAATGTCTTAGCTTCATCTAGCTCGCTTAACGCTGTGCGGTAATGATCTCTTTGTCTATAAAGCTCAATTTTTATAGCAAGCGTTTGAAAGGGAAGCTTTTCTAAGCTCTTTAGAGAAGTTTCGAGATTCTCCATTTCTTGGAGGAGTTTTTCTTTTATTTGCGCATGCTTGCTGTTAAAGAAGTCGGTTAGTTCCGTAAAGTTTGCTTCAAGGGATTCTTTTTGTGCAAGCATCGTTTGCTTGATGCGGTCGGCTTTCCCAAAGGCTTCATATAAGGTGAAAAAAGGGCCTAATAGGAATACCTTCACAATATCCTTAAGGCGAGGCCTTATTTTAATATCATAATCATGCGCGTTGCAAACGCAAAGAAGACAATAAACTAAGCTAGCTCCTAGAGCAACTCCTATCGCAACGGGAGGGCAGCCTGCGGCGAGCGCTGCCAGGGTACCGAAGAGGCCTCCCACAGCAATCGCCACAGTGAATGATGTTTGCAATATAGCTAAAAATTTATTTAGCTTAGTGTCTTTTTTTCTAGCAGCATGAAATTTTTTAACGGTTTCAGCCAGCTGGGTTGCTCTCTCTTTTAAAGGAGCGCTCTTGAAAGCCTGCACCGATTGATTTCCCAATCTCTCCAAAATTTTTTGAGTCTCGGCGGAAATAGGGGGGATGGTATGAATGGAGACAAATCGGTCATCATTTTTAATGTTTAGAAATACTCGCGAATAGTCCTGTTGTAATGAGACCATTTAAAAACCTCTTTATTATTAAAGTTAAACATTTTGTAAATAATTTTAATTATTTAAAAATAAAATATCAATAATTATTTAAAAATAGATTGTTTACAAACTAATATTAAAAGCGGCAATGGTAGCCGGAGGGTATTATGAGGAAATTAACAGGCCATCGCTAAAGTTTTAATTGAAAGCTCTTTGCTGAAAAAAAATTTAAAAGGGCAGGGGGCTAGGAAACAAGAAAGGAATTTTTTAAACTCTCAAATTCCCTTTGCTAGCCGAAGGCCAACTCCTCCTTGTTCCTAAAAGCGCATAATGGGTTTAATGCTTTATTCCCTATCCCGTTTTGCGTTTAAAAAGAGATTGATTTATATGTGTTTTTAGGCTAAAATCTTATTAAATTAATTTAACTAGGCAAATCTTACTGCATGTATTCAGCGCATCCCTCTTCTCTATTTGCTCATTTGAAAAAGCAAGGTTTAAGTAAAGCTTTATCTTCTTTTTCTTTTGCCATGGGACGAGGGGATACGGGGACACGCAACTAATCATCTTTGATCCGCCTAGATCATTCCTCCCCCTCACAGTTTAGAATAGATCTCTTTGGCGGAACTCAAATGGAACGTTAACGTCGGAGAGTAAATATGTCCCTTTCAATTGTAAAAAAACAGTCTAATATTGTGGCAGCTGGGCTGGCTTTATTCTCTATGTTTTTTGGAGCGGGGGATTTAATTTGGCCTCTCATTCTTGGGGGTAATTCGGGCGACAAGAATTTTTTTGCAATGGTAGGTTTGATTTTTACGGGGGTTAGTTTACCTTTGCTAGGATTAATTTCTATGATGCTCTTTGAGGGGAATTATCGAGCATTTTTTGAAAGAATCGGCAAAGTTCCTGGCGTAATTTTAATTTTTATTATTCAAGCAATTTTGGGGCCTATAGGATCGATTCCACGTCTTGCTACCCTCTCTTACGCCACATTGAAGCCCTATTTGCCGGAATTTATGAATTTTACTTTTTTCACCCTTGCGGCCGGGATTCTTGTCTTAGTGTTTACCGTGAAAAAAAGGCGTATTATCGATCTGCTCGGATTATTGTTAACCCCTGTATTACTCGGATCTTTGGGAATGATCTTATTTTTGGGGTTTCAAAATCCTCCTCCCGCAGCAGCCAGTCCCTTATCGCCTTCCGAAGCATTTTCTGAAGGTTTGCGCGTGGGCTATAATACCCTGGATTTAATCGCTTCCTTTATTTTTGCTCCTTTTGTCATGTCTCATTTTATCGGAATGGATTATGGGCAAGATCCCTTGATGGCAAGACGCGAAGTCTTTAAACAGATGGTGAAAGCCAGCCTTTTGGCTGCAGGGCTATTGTCCGTCATGTATGTAGGTTTAACTTACGTGGCTGCCTTTTATACACCCATTTTGGAGGCTGGACATGCTCCAGAAGAGCGCCTTTCAGCGATTGCCATGTATTTGTTAGGTTCCAAAGGTGCTTTTGTTGCCTGTCTCGCTGTAGCGATGGCTTGTTTAACGACTGCCATACCGCTTGTATCGATCTGTGGAGAGTATATTAAAAAAGATCTTTTGAAAGGGCGGGGAGGAGAGATTTTGCCCCTTGTAATCACTTTATTAATCTCTGGCGTAATTGCAAATTTAGGCTTTACAGGGATTGCAAATATGCTTTCTCCTATCTTGGTGGTTTTATGCCCAGGTTTAATTGTATTAAGCGTTTTGAATATTATTTATAAGTTATATGACAAAGCGTGGACAAATACCCCTGTATTTGCAGCCTTTGGGATTTCCATGTGTAGCTATTTATATGAAAGAATCACAATGTGATTGACAAAACAAGGGAATAACTGCTAGCATTCTAAGTTCTTTCGCCTGCCCAGATGGTGAAATTGGTAGACACGCCAGATTTAGGTTCTGGTGCCGTAAGGTGTGTAGGTTCGAGTCCTATTCTGGGCACATTTTCGGAAACATTTCAGAATTGAGAATGTTTCCGATCCTTTCTTATTTTGTAAGTTTTTTTCTGTACGCTTAGTGAAAATATATCGTTTGTTTTTGGGATTTAGTATTTTTCATCCAGAAAACACGTTTTTCAAGAAATCTTGTTCCAAGTATTTTTCCTTTTGCAGAGAAAGGAGCTGCGATGAGGTAAGGATGGCCGAGGTTTGTCTGTAGGAGCTCTCTTTGGAGAGGTTTCAGATTTTAGGCCCTACGAACTCCTCTTATAAGCAAATTTTAAAGCATATTTTCTAGGTATAGGTTCCAATAGTAAGGAAATGAGCTTAAAAGAGGAATAATGATGAGTCTTGTAAAACCTTGTCCATGTGGAAGTGAACAGGAATACGATTACTGTTGTAAGCTTTTTCATCAAGGCAATCTACCAGAAAATGCGCTTTTGCTCATGTGCTCAAGATACTCTGCGTATGCTTTAAATATTCCCGAATATCTAGTGGAAACCACTCATCCGGCAAGTCCTCAATATTCGGAAAATAAATTTTCTTGGAAACGTAGCCTTTCACACTTTTCCCGCTACACTTCTTTTCACAAGCTTGAAATTTTCGATTTTAAAGAAAAAGATGCGTTAGCCATAGTCACTTTTACGGCTTATATCTCGCAAGAAGGCCAGGATGCGACTTTTACGGAGAGGAGCCATTTTGAAAAAATCGGCTGTAGATGGTTTTACCTAGGAGGCCAATTAGCTCAAGGACATGTACCCACTCTTGCTACGACGGGTCAATTTAAATTGTTACCTCTAGCTTACTATGGCGATCCAATTCTAAGAAAGAAAGCCGAGGCGATTACTGAAATGACTGCCGACACAAGCAAGCTTATAGAAGAAATGGTAGAAACGATGGATACATACGAGGGGATTGGCTTAGCTGCTCCCCAAATTCATCATTCGATTAGGTTATTTGTTATTCGCACTCCCATTGAGATGGAGCAGGATAAATTTGAGGCTGGACAGATTAAAGTTTTTATTAACCCGCGTCTTTCTTTATACAGTGAGGAAACATGGAAAGCCCCGGAAGGGTGTTTATCTATTCCTGCTATCCGCGCTTCGGTGGAACGACCCAAAGAAGTTACAGTTGAATATACTTCAGTTACAGGAAAAACAATCCAAGAAAGAGTTTCTGGCTGGGAAGCGCGGGCAATTATGCATGAATACGATCATCTTGAAGGGATTCTTTTCATTGACCGGCTAGAGCAAGCGGAGCAATCAAAGTTAGGGCCTTTTCTGCACAATTTAGAAAAAAGAATTCAGGGAGGTAAGGCTCTTTAGAGCTAGACAGGAGAAAGGATATGAAAAGGCTTAAAAGCTATTTTTTTCGAGCGGAAACTCAAAAATAGAGATATCTATTCGCTCTTTCCATCCTCTTTTTGCATAATAATTTTTTTGATAAATGGGATTGTCTCGATTATTTTCTAAAAATAATCTGACACAGGCTCGCTTCTTAGCCTCTTGAATAGCTGCTTCTAATAAACAAGAGCCTACCCCTTTTAACCTCCAATTGTATCGCACAAAAAAGCTGGTGATAAAGGCTTCAGGATAATCGGTCCATAAGGCCTTTAACCAGTGGATAAGGATATAACCCACAGCTGTAGCATTAGGTTCTATGGCTACAAGAAGCGTGAGTTCTTTCGTATTCTCCATAGCTTGCAAACAAGAGAGAGCCCTTTTTTTAAGTTTTTTTTCATTTTCTTCTTTCCCTCCATTTTCTTTAAAATGTTCGTTAAGAAGAGAAATAAGAGCTTTGCTTTCAGATTGTTGCAATTCTTTAATTAAAATCATTGGAAAGGCCTTTTTATCCGTCTAATTGAAGGAATGTTCTTCCTAAGCGAGGGGTTCTATCATCCCTTCAAATAGGCGATAGTTTGAGGAAGAAATCGCTTTTCTAAAAATTAGAGGCTCTGTCCTTCACATTTTTGAGGCGAGAGCCTGTTTTTTACATAGTCCTTGCCCCTCGCGAGAAGCCTCATTTATTAAAGCTAATAAAATTTAAAGGGGTTATCTCACAATTTTAGGCCTAAATACCAAATGTTTCCAACATTAGATAAAGGGCGCGTGGTTTAGGAATTTTTGGGTGAGCGGAGGGA
Organism: Parachlamydia sp. AcF125; assembly: GCF_018342475.1. Classification (NCBI taxonomy): domain Bacteria; kingdom Pseudomonadati; phylum Chlamydiota; class Chlamydiia; order Parachlamydiales; family Parachlamydiaceae; genus Parachlamydia; species Parachlamydia sp. AcF125. The sequence continues at coordinate 52,461 of NZ_JAEMUD010000005.1, forward strand.
GGAGGGCTTTTCTGAAGGGTTAAAAATTAAATAGGGGTAAAATAAAAGCATTTTACCCCTAGTTTTGCAATACCTACTTTTTATCAAAAGGGCGGCCGTCGAAAAAGAGTTCAATTTTTGTGATAAGCTCTTTTTGGAGGGTAACGAATGCAGCTGTGGGGACAGTCCCAATAGGCGCGGGACATTCTAAATCATAAATGATTACAGCTTGATCTTCTGCAGCAAATGCTTGTCGTATCGTAAGAGTTTTAAAAATGTTGGTGAATTTTTTTAAAGCTTCAAGAACGGTTTCTTTCCCCATCATTTTTGCTAGCGGTCCAATAATTTGAACGTTTGGATGCAAAAACTTTTCTGTTTTATCTATCTCTTTTTCTCTCAAAGTGGTGTAATAGGCTCTGGCTATCGCCAGATTATTTTTATCCATCATAATCTTCTCCTGGGATTGGGTGGTAAATTCATTGTATCAAACTATATTGAATATGTCAAACTGCCAGAAAAGAAATTACAAATCAGAAACTAGGCAAGCGCAGGCTAGGCTCACACGAAGTCGCATTTTAATTTTTGCTAAAAAGCTATTTCAAGCAGAAGGGTTTGAAGGTGTAACGATTGAAAAAATCGCCCAAGCTTCTGAGGTGGCCGCCTCCACGATTTATGCCCTATTTCAATCTAAGCGTGGAATTGTGCGGGCATTAATGGATGAAGCGTTTTCTGTCGAGGAATATGAAGCGCTTGTAGAACAAGTCAAACACGCCAAGTCTTCCAAAGAGCGCCTTGTGCTAGCAGCTGCTATTGCCCGACAGATGTATGATGCGGAAAAAGCCCAAACAGATATTTTCCGGGGAGCTTCTGTTTTAGCCCCCGAACTCAAAGAACTTGAACAAGAAAGGGAGCAGCTTCGCTATACACGCCAAAAAGAGACTATCGAAGCGATGGCAAAAGAGCAATCTCTTGCAAAGGGCCTCCATTTAACCCAAGCGCGGGATATCTTATGGGCTTTTACGGGGCGCGATATGTACCGCTTATTTGTGGTTGAGCAAGGATGGTCGTCAGAGGCTTATGAAAAATGGTTAGCTCAGTTACTTATAAAGACTCTATTGAAAAAAGTGTAGGTTGCTCATTTTAACGCTCCTTGCTATGGGATCGTTTTAATGATAGAGCGTATAGTTTAATTATGCCCAAACAACCGAAAAACTTTTGGTTTCAAAGTTTGGTAGATATTTATCCTTCGTTTCATTGACTTTTTCGAAGCTTTTGCTCATGTTTTTGGTTTTCAAAATACCCTTAAAGCTAGAGGGAAGGAAAGACTATGTCCTAAAATCCGGCTCTAAACTTCCTTCGACATAGTCTGCCCATTTTTGGAAAAAGCTCAATAAGAATTGGGCATGCTTCCTTTTGTAAAGTGCGCACAGGCAAAAAGCGTGGTATTTTAATCAAGCTGAATCTTTGAGAAAATGGTTTCTTAGGCCGCTCCTTTAAAGTACCGGCATAGCAATCAAGTGATTACACCCTCAAGACAAACAGGTTAATATCATCGCGATATGCGGGGCTTTTCTTGTCAAAAATGTGGTATTTAATAAATTTCGATGATTAGCTGATATTAGGTCCTTTTCAAGACGACTCTTTGCTTCACCTGTTCGCTCGGTAAATGCTCTACCTTTCTCGATGATTTTAATTTTGAAATTTTCCAATAAGCGAGAGGACGGGCTTCTCGAAATAATTTCCTTACATTCTTCTAAAGCTAAAAATTCGCCAATCCCATTTGAAAAGGCAATAATGGTATCTCCCACGCCAATGAGGGTGGCGTGCACTTTAATTGTGCCAATTCCTAAACCCCTATCAGGCCTAGAAGCAACTAAAGAGGTGTCAAACGTTCCATTTGCTTTTTTAATGGCAACCAGTGTGTCTGCGAGTTCTACGGTTAATAAATAGTAATGGGGGCCGATTCTAATCGGTTGGGCAAAGCTCATTGCGGGATGTAAAGGGATTTCAAATGTCTTGGCCCTTAGGTTCATCTCAAATGTCGCAACAAGGGCCATGAGTGATTAGAATTTCCGTATTTGAAGGGATAAGTTCCCAATGGGACCTAATCTCTTCCCCTCTGTGTCGATTAAAGGCCCCTCTTCAAACCATGGCGTGATAGGAGATCCCCAAATTTTAATGCCTTCTATTTCAAGTCCTGAATCATTTAAGAGATAGACGTTTCGTTTCTTACATTCCACCTCAATTAGATCGGGCTGTTTTTCGAAAATCAAGTCATGATTACCCGCAATTAAAAGATGATAATGATAGGGCTGCTTGCAAAACCAATTGAGAAAAGTTAAGGCCTCAGGAAGCTGACCCGTTGAAGTGCAATCACCGGCATGGATAAGAATGTCCCCTCCTCCTAATTTGAGAGAGGTATGTTTGGAATGTGTATCTGAAATACAATCAATGGATAGTCGGTTTGCCATTTAAATCTCTTTAAAAAAAGGATAACATCCGAAAGGTTTTTTATTAGACCTATTTTGCTTTTGTTATAAATTGACTTAAAAAAACATTATTATTACTTTTAAAAGAACAAGGAGAAAATTATGCTAAGTTGGGCTGTTATTTTTTTAATTATTGCCGTTGTAGCAGGTATTCTAGGTTTTAGTGGAATTGCTGGGACTGCCACACAAATTGCAAAGATCTTATTTGTGCTCTTTTTGGTCATTTTCGTCCTTTCACTACTTTTTTGAGCACGACTTGGAATTTAGTCTAATTCAGGGATTTCTACCTTTTTTGTTTTGCCAGGGGAGCCTATTAACCACAAGCTTCCCACCATGGCACCTAACATTAAGATAATGCCTGCTGTTTCCGAGTAGAAAGGGGGCGCTGTTCAATCCACAACACTAAGACAAGAACAAAAACTGTCTCAAAGGTGGTCAGCTGCCCTGCTAAAGGGAGGGGAAGTAAAGTACTTGCTCGATTCCATAGATAGGCTCCACCCCCAGAGCAAACCACCCCCAAAATTAGACAGCCTGCTAAGAAAGCAAGAAGTTTTTCTTCAAAAGTGGCCAGTTTGCCGATATCGATGAGGGTAGAGTCAATGAGGCCAATTGCTGTCGCAATGGCGATAACCCAAAAAAATGTCGCTGCGCCGATCATGGTCGCCCATTGACTGGAAGGGAGTTCGAAATGCCGTTTTAAAAGACTTGCGTTTGCTACCACATACTAGGTCCAGGTTCCTAACGCCAAGATTGCACAGGCTAGCCCAAACAAATAATCTTCGACACTGTTGGCGATGCGATGGTTTTCAAAGGTGGGCAAATTTACCAACACTAATCCCAAGAGAATGAGCATACTTGGGATGATTAAGCTTTTAAAGCTATGCGTACGCTGCCTAATGTTTCCATAAATGGCGATGGTAATGGGGCTTAATCCACAAATCAAGGCAGTGACGGCGGCACTCGCACTCCGTAAGGCAAGCACAAGTGAAATATAGTAAATGATATTGGTGATTAGAGCGAATCTCAAAGCGGTAGGGATCATAGAGCGGGATATTTTAAACGTCCCTTTCCACCAAAAGCTGGCTAAAATACCTAGCGATAGTGTTTCAAAACAAAAGTGACGTCCTACCGCCACTTCGAGTGGCGTAAAACCAACCATAAAGAGAGGCACAATGAAAATTAAATCCCAAATCAAACAAGCAACAAGAACTAAAAATACACCCACAAACATGGCTGGAACCTGGTTTACAGTTCACAGAAGGTCTTTAATTCGGATACTTTTTTTAGAAGATTGGCCTAAAGAATTGAAAGCGGTTGTTTTGAAGCTCAGCTTGCAAATCTTCAAACAATCTTGTTCATTAAATTGTTTTAACACAGCTCGTTTTCCCCTGGCGGTTTTATAAGTTCCAAATAAGAACTTAGGAGAAGCTAGTGGCTATTTAGTCTAGGAACCATGTGCTCATCAAACGCAAATACGGCTGCTATGAATGCTAGGATGGCGTCTATGAGGTCAACCCATCCTTACGTATGAATGGCCCCTTTGTTTATCCGAAAAATTGGAGGCATAGCTTATTCTTGGATTTTTACGCTAACCCCTGAAAGGGGAGCGAATATCCTGCTAATCTGAGTTTACCACAAAGGACCTTTTTATTGCCTGCATGAATTGTTTGTGCTTGGGTATCCCAGAAGGGATCTGGAAAATGATTCCGCCTGCAGAGTTGTTTGTAGAGTAATTTACGCGTAGGATGAATGTCGAGGCATAGATTGTAAATCCCTTGCAAGGCGTTGTTTATGGCAAAAGTAATAACGTTAATAATATCTGCGAGATGAGTTAGATTGGTAAAATTTTCTCCCGTTCCAGGAAAAATTTTCCTACCATTCCCTGCAAATCGCCTTGTTAATTCTCGTCCTGGTCCGAAGATCTCTCCTAACCTTAAAATGCACACGCTGGGAGTTTTGGAAGTTAAGGAGAGCAACACCTTTTCTGCCTGTAAGAGAACTTGTTCTTTTTCATTTTGTGGATTAGGTATCGTATTTTCATCTACCCATGCACCGCAATATTCTCCATATACCGAGGTACTGCTTGTGTAAATGATTTGCCTTAGATTCGGGCATTTTGCTATACAGCTAGCGATTGCCTGAGCGGTTTTTAAGTAGCATTCCTCGTAGGAATCTCCTTGCGAGGGGGCAATAGTGATAATGAGGATCTGTTGATTCTCAAGCAAGGAATCGAGGGTTTTTTCGATGACCATGACTTTGTTGGCATAGGTCGCTAATTCTTCTAAACGATTTACACGACGGGTAAAGGCTGTAACCTCATGGTGAGGCTTAAGAGATTGTGCCACTGCTTTTCCCACATATCCGCACCCTAAAATTCCAATTTTTAGTTTAACCGACATTTAAGAGGCCTAGCTTTTCAAAGCATTGACGCAATTCAAAGTTTTCTGGCTTTTCGAATGCTCCTGTGCCAGCTAGCCACTGCACGTAACTTGAAGGCACCTGTTTTAAAGGAGTTCCTTGATGCTTCCCAAAAGGCATATGCTGAATCTGTTTGGGTTGATTCAGGAGAGCATATGCCTCAGCAATGGTTAGGTCGTCTATCATGGCAGAGAAAACTTGATGCAATACAATCACATCGTCGAGAGCCCTGTGTGCATTGTTCTCTGCAATTCCATAAATGCCTCGAAGAAATTGTAAGGTGTGCCTTGGAAGATCGTTTCTATAACGTTTTGCCCATTTTAAGGAATCTAGAAACTTCCAAGGAGGGAGTTCCTGGTTACATCGCCGAAATTCACTACGTAGAAAGTGGATATCAAATTGATCGTTATTATGCGCGATTAATACCACGTCCCCCGCACAGAACTCTTTAAATTCTTCGATGATTTCCCCAAATGAAGGGGCATTGGCAACCATCTCATCGGTAATATGGTGAATTGCTGTAGCCTCTGGTGGGATAGGAATTCCAGGGTTAATCAATTTTTCAAAGGTGCGATTATCCACCGGATCATACACAGCCAATTCAATGACAAACTCTTTGTCAGCTTTAATGCCTGTCGTTTCTGTGTCGTAAAAAAGAGGTTTCATGCGATGCTAAAAGTTAAGGTTTTTTTGCTTCTCGGGTGCGTTCAAAGACTGTTGCAAAGTCGAGACTACCACTTGCCACATTTTCAATAGCCGAAGAAAATGTCTGGCAAAGAAATTTGCAAGATTCAATAAATGTGACCAAAAGGTTTTCCTCGACTTTTTGGTCGATTGCCGGGATTAAAGTGCGATAAAAAACATGTCCGTTTTCCTCATCCATACAAAAACCGGGAATGTCGATTTCTTTATTAATCAAATGAAGTAAGCGGGCTGAATCATTGAAGCAGCTTTTTTTAATAGGCTGGGGAAAAAATAAGAGAAGCTGCAAAAAATTTTCGTCAAATATGCGAATAAAAAGAGGATATTCTGCCTTGTTAATTTCCAATAGAAGATAAGCTTGTTGCGTTTCAGGTTGTAGCTTCACCTTATAATTTTTGGTTAAGAGATATTCGATGATTGGCTCAATTTTTAACTTGATCATAGAAAGCCTAAGGTTGATTGCTTTGAAGTTGATAAATTCATCCCAGTGAAAGTCATAGACTTTCACTGGGATAGAATTAGTATTGCACGGACGGAGTCCAGTTTTGGTTGTTCCCTTGTCCTGTAATGGAAAGATTATTGGTGGTTGGGATAACCGAACAATCATCTTCGCCAGGCATTCGATAGCAACTTGCCATCGATAGGGCACTTATCATGCAGATTAAATAGAAAAATCGTTTCATAAGGATCCGTTGGCTATCCTTTTTTTTGTTCTGCACAATTTTGGATGAAGGCTACCGCGTCCCCCACTGTTTTGAGTTTTTCGGCTTGCTCTTCAGAAATTTCGCAATCATATTGCTTGAAGCGTTCTTCAAAAGTCATGATGAGTTCGGTAAGATCTAGTGAATCTGCATTGAGATCTTCGACAAATGACTTGTCAAGAGTGACCTCCCCTTGATCGACACCGAGCTGTTCGACGACGATATCAATTACTTCTTGTTCTATTGTCATATATGTTCCTTTTTTTAGGAGTTCATAATAAATTTTTCTTACATGACCATTCCGCCGTCAATCACTAAGACCTGTCCTGTCATGTAGTTGGATGCAGGAGAAGCTAGGTATAAAGCTGCCTGGGCAATATCGTCAGGAGTCCCCATGCGACCCAAAGGGATTGTATCTAAAATCGCTTTTCTTTGGGGCTCTGTCATCACATCCGTCATGCGCGTTTCAATAAATCCAGGAGCAATGCAATTCACACATATATTGCGTGGGGCAAGCTCTTTAGCTAGGGCTTTTGTAAACCCAATCAACGCTGCTTTGGAAGATGCATAATTCACTTGTCCTGCATTTCCTGTCAAGCCAATTACAGAGCTGATGTTGATGATCTTTCCCTTGCGTGCTTTGACCATCGTTCTAGCAAGTGACTTACACAGATTGTAGCAAGACTTAACGTTGGTATCCATGACTTCATCCCAATCCGCTTCACTCATTTTCATCAACAAGTTATCGCGCGTGATGCCTGCATTATTCACTAAAATATCGATATGTCCAAATTGTCCTAAAACATTCTGGATAGCTTGATCGACTTCCCCAGTATTAGAGACATTCACCTGAAAGAATAAGGCAGATTGCCTTTCGGTTAAGGCATTGATTTCATCAACTGCGGCCAGGCCTCGCTCCCTATTTGTACCAAAAATAATGACAGTGGCGCCTGCTTGAGCTAATTGTTGGGCAATAGCCTTGCCAATGCCTGCGTTGCCCCCAGTTACAAGGGCGATGGATGCATGGGGTAAAGCGATCATAAAAATTCCTTATACTAAACTAACAAAATGATTCCGCTAAAGATTTTAAATCCGCAAGAGTTTCGATGGATAAAGTGGGGGCGGGGACTCCAATGCGTTTATTGAAACCTGCGAGCGTTTTCCCGCATCCAAATTCAATAAACTGATCGATTCCATTTTTACAAATATGTTCGATTCCCTGTTGCCAGCGGACAGAATGGGTAACCTGTCTAATTAGGTTTAAGCGGATTTCAGCTAGATTGTTAGCAGAAGAACCCGTGACATTCATCACAAGGGGCACAGGGCTATCCATTAAGGGAGCGTGGCGCACGTGTTCTGCAAGTCGTTGCTCAGCTTCCCACATAAGGCCGCTATGAAATGCTCCATGCACTTGAAGAGGGAGGATTCGCTTAGCGCCTTTAGTTTTAGCGGCATTTGAGCCTGCTTCAATTCCCTTGAGAGTGCCTGAAATCACAACTTGCCCCGGACAGTTATAATTTGCTACCCAGAGGTCATTCGGAAGATTTAGCGCGCTCACGAGTTCCTCGACCGCTTCAGCATTTAAACCTAGCACGACAGCCATGCTCCCCGCTGTCTTTTCACAAGCATCATTCATAAACTGTCCTCTAGATTGCACGAGGGCCAATCCATCTGCAAATGAAATATTCCCTGCGGCTGTAGCGGCAGTGTACTCACCGAGGCTTAGTCCTGCGCAAAAGGAGGGTTGTAGGTGAGGGTATTCCTGTTGTGCGCAGCGTAAAATCGCATAGCTTGTGACATAAATCGCAGCTTGGCTGTTTTTTGTTTCCGTCAGCTCAGCTTCTGGCCCTTCTAAAATAAGCCTTGAAAGATTTCTCTTTAACCGATCGTCTGCTTCTTCAAAGATCTGTTTGGCTAGAGGGAATGTTTCAATAAATTCTTTCCCCATTCCAGGGTATTGAGAGCCTTGTCCAGGAAAAATAAAGGCTAATTTTGGTGAGATCATTTCATTTCTCCTGTTAGTATAAGCATTTAGTCAAGATAGAAGCTCCCCACGTCAATCCAGCTCCAAAAGCAACCATTAAAAGATTTTGATTTTCGTGAATGGGATGTTCTTGCATCAGCTCATCGAGGGCAATAGCCGCACTCGGAGCGGAAGTGTTGCCATACTTATGCACTGTCTTGTAGATTTTTTCTGCAGGAATAGCGAAATTTTTTCCCACAGCATCGATAATTCTTTCGTTGGCTTGATGAGGGATAAGCCATTCGATTTGATCAGGAGGCAACTGGGCTTTGCTAATGCACGCCTCAGCCGCAGAGGTCATGCGACGTACAGCGTGTTTAAAGACTTCTTTGCCTGACATCCTAAAATGGTGCAACCCCCCTTTTAATGACTCTGCAGAACAAGGGTGCCGCGCACCTCCTCCAAGGAGAGTAATTAAGTGGCCTTGATCGCCATCTGAGCCTAAACACACATCGCCAATGAGCAGGCCTTCCCCTCGGCCTGAGATGAGGGCTGCCGCCGCTCCATCCCCAAAAAGAATGCAGGTGTTTCGGTCGGTATAATCTACAAAAGCAGACATTTTTTCAGTCGCAATAAGTAAAACATTCCGATACATGCCCGATTCAATATAGGCTTTAGCTAAAGACAATCCGTAAAGAAATCCGGTACAAGCTGCATGAAAATCGACGGCAGCAGCATTCTTTGCCCCAAGTTGAGCTTGGATCAGGTTAGCAGTAGTAGGCATCATATAATCGGGAGTAGTGGTAGCGACTAAAATAATGTCTATATCTTCAAGAGAAGTTCCGCTTTTTTGCAAAGCTTTTAAAGCAGCTTTTCTTCCCATGTCTGAAGCAAATTCATCAGTGGCTGCAATTCGCCTTTCTTTCATCCCCGTTCGGGATGAAATCCATTCGTCACTCGTATCCACGATTTTTTCTAGATCGAAATTGCTCAAAATCCGTTCGGGCAAATAAGAACCAAGACCTATAATACGCGCCCTTTTGTGAGTTGTCATTGAATGAGACTCCAAAACAATTTTTTAAACATAAGACTGTATCAAACAACGATTTAATTTTAAAGAAAGAAGTTTTGAGTGGATTTCATTAATCTGATATTATTTATCATAAACAGCGTTAATTAAAATGATAAAGTGAGAAATTAAGCATGCGTTATCCCTCCCATTTGATTAAACTCATTCAGGTTTTAAAAAAATTACCGGGTGTCGGCACGAGAAGTGCAGAAAGGTTTGCCTTTCAATTGATGGAGTGGGAAGAGGAGAAATTGAAAGAATTTGGGACTCTTTTATCTCAAGTACCCGAAAAAATTCAAGCCTGTGGCTTGTGCGGTTGCTTGAAAGATGAAGGGGGGGAGTGCCCTTTTTGCAACGATCCCATTCGACAAACCTCTAAGACCCTGTGCCTGATCTGTTCATCCCGCGATGCCTTTTCTATCGAAGAAACGCGGGAATATAAAGGTTTATATCATGTGCTAGGTGGATTGCTGTCTCCCATCGCAGGCTTTGGCCCTGAATGCTTATCTCTTACTACTCTAAAAGAAAGAATCAAAACTTATCAAATAGATGAGGTAGTGATCGCCCTAGGTTCCACCCTCGAGGGAGACGCGACCGCGCTATATATTAAAAGAGAATTGAGCGCTTTTCCTATTCAGGTGTCTCGTTTAGCTTATGGGTTGCCTGTCGGAAGTTCCTTAGATTATGTCGATGGCGGGACTTTAGCCCGGGCTTTCTCGGGAAGGGCAAGTTTTTGAGCCATTCGTTTTTAAACACTTGCCCAATTTCAGTCATGAGTAAAAGTTGCAAATATTGTAGGGAATTCTCTATCATCATTCCTCCTTAGCGTTCGATTTCCCCTCATTTAATCTGACAGAACGAAAAGGCGTATCACAAAGGATCTATCATGAAACAATTCCAGTATGCTCTATTCATTCTTGCAATTTTTCTTCTTCAGGGCTTTAGGCTTTCGGCTAATACTTATCAATATGAAGGTCAAACTATTGAAAAAATTCAAATTCTGAATGGCAACCAAAAAAGTGCGCAGCCGATTGATGAAAATGCCATTAAAGCTCGCTTAAAAACTAAAGAAAACAGTCTTTTTACCCACTCTTCATTTGATCAAGACCTAAAATTATTGGCTACTGAGTTTGACCATGTTGAGCCCATCATGGAACCAAGTGAAAGAAAAATTCGCTTAACTTTAAAAGTATGGCCAAAACCTCGTATAAGGATTATTCGTTGGGCAGGAAATGAAAGAATTAAAACCGAGGGGTTGCAAAAAGAACTTAAGATTAAACCTTTAACCGTATTTGATAGGCTTGCTTTTAATAAAGCTTTTCAAGCACTCAAAGCTTATTATGTTAAGCAAGGATTTTTTGAAGCTCAGCTTGACTATAGCGTGAATTGGAATGAAATCGCCAATGAAGTAGAGATCGATATCAACATTCAAGAAGGGCGAGCTGGGAAAATCAAAAAAATATGCTTCCGCAATTTTACGACTGAAGAAAAAGCTGAATTGCTTGATCAAATGGTGACAAAAGAATATTCATTCCTTACGAGTTGGTTAACTGAAGAAGGCACTTATCGTGAAGAAGCCATGCAGCACGATCAATACCAGATTTTAAATTACCTGCACAATAAGGGATATGCAGATGCAAGTGTAGATATTAAAATCGAGGAAGCTTCCCAAAAGGACCGTATTTTCATTTTAATTACAGCTCATAAGGGGCGTTGCTACCACTTTGGGAAAGTGACTTTTGAAGGAAACACCTTATTTGATGAAAAGCAAATTGAGAATTTATTGACCTTTAAAGAAGGGATGCAATACTCCCCTGAGGGTATTGTTTCCTCAGTTAAAAATATCGCCAATTACTATGGCCGCCGAGGGTATATCGAAGCCTATGTCGATTACGAGCCTCGCTTAGACCCAGAGAATGGCTCATACTCGCTCCATCTTAAAATTCATGAAGGGAAACAATACTTTGTGGGTTTAATTAAAGTCTTAGGAAATTGTTCTACTGAAACAAGCGTCATTTTGCACGAAACGCTTTTAGTCCCTGGCCAGGTTTTTAACGCCCATAAGCTGCATTTGACTGAAGAAAGACTCAAAAACATCGGATATTTCAAAAATGTGAACGTCTATGCGGTCAAATCCCAATCGTGTGAGCTGGGGGAAAATTATCGAGATTTACATATTGAAGTAGAAGAGACCAGCACAGGGCGCTTTGGCTTGGCAGTAGGGTATAGCACGATTGAAAGCCTCTTTGGAAATATTAGCATTACAGAAAACAATTTTAGCTATAAAGGGTTGGGAACCCTATTGCGAACTGGCTATGGAGGGTTGAGAGGGGGGGGCGAACTTCTTAATTTGAACGCCACTATTGGATCTAAAAGCCGCAGCTACTCCCTTTCCTGGGCAAAACCTTTCTTTATGGACACCCCATGGACTGTGGGATTTGATATTGAAAGATCCAATAACCGCTATCTCTCCAGCGATTATACCATTGATGCGTCCCAGTTTGTTTTGCATGCCGTTTACAATGTCAACGATTTTTTGCGGGCAGGGGTACACTATCGCCTTCGTGATTCAAGAGTGCATCTAGACCATCCCCATGAAGCGAGTCCTATCTTAAGACGAGAAGCTAAAAATGGAGGGATTATTTCTGCTTTAGGAAGTTCGCTTATTTACGATTCTTCGGATAGTCCCACTTATCCTCGCAAAGGTTTTAAGTCCCGTGTCGACGTTGAAGTCGCTGGATTGGGGGGGCGCCATCATTTCGGCTCTTTAGCTTATATCAATTCCTATTACATCCCGGTAGAAAAAAGTGGGGTGCTAAAATTCCGTGCAGATTTCCGATTTATTCAACCTTTTGGGCACACATCAGAAGAAACTTTGCCACTGGATGAAAAATTATACCTGGGGGGAAATAGCACTATTCGTGGTTATCGCTCCTATCGTTTGGGACCACAATTTGAAGATGGCGAGCCGCGAGGAGGTTTGTCTTTGCAACTCTACTCTGCAGAATATGCCCATGCCTTTAATGGCCGTATGGAAGGGTTTGTCTTTTGCGATGCTGGTTATCTTTCTGGGAATACGTGGGACTTCGGAGGGTTAAATACTTCTGTTGGGCTTGGAACACGTCTTAAAGTGCTGGCAAATGGTCCGCCATTAACGATTGGTATGGGTTTTCCGCTTAATGCGCAAAACCGCAGTGAAGTTAAACGCTTCTTTCTGACAATTGGTGGGCAATTCTAAGAAATTTTGTTTTAGAACGTATGATGAGGAGAAAAAATATGAAAAATATCCGTGTAGCTTTACTAAAAATGCTTGTGGCAGGTTCAATCGGATTTATCCTTTGCGCTGCAGCTCCGACAACACACGATTTAACTCCTGTAAAGGGCTTCGATAGGGCAGCTAAAGTGGCTATCGTAAATTTTAAAGAGTGCGTCGAAAAATCTAAAATTGGGAAACATGAACAATCCGTTTTCGAATCTTTAAAAAAACAGATGGAAAACTCTTTGCAAGAAAAAGAAAAAAGCTTAAATGAAATTGCAGCAAAGTTTAATGACCCCGATTATTTAGATACTCTTTCGCCAGAAGCTGAAGCAGAGCTTAAGCATAAATATCGCACACTCAACCAAGAGATTACTCAGTACCAAAATCAATATTATCAGGCATTAAGCCAGACAAATATGAAGATTATCCAGAAATTGCAAGAGCTGATTTCTAAAGCGGCGGCGACGGTGGCCAAAGAAGTCGGAGTGGATATTATTTTAAATGAAGAAAGCAGCTTCTTCTATAAACCAGAATTTGATTTGTCCAACAAGGTGATTGAACTCCTGGATAAAATGTCGGAAACAGACTTCAATCCTTCTGCAACTAAATAAAAATTTTAATAAGGAGCATGGGATCCCATGTTCCTTATTTTATAACTGAACTTTGAATTTTGTTTATAAAGAGGTCAAATAAATTTGGCATCAGTGTCAGGCTATTTTCGAGAAAAACAACTTGCCAACCAAGTTGAAAGTGTCTAGAGACTAAAAAGAAAATTCAACGTGTATGTTAATCATTCTAATCGTAGAGAAGCGTACTTTTTAGTACCCCATTGTGACTAGGTTATTCCATGATAAAAAAAGCATTTACTCTTTCAGAATTAGCTGAATTGACTCAAGCCACGCTTGTTGGCAATCCTCACCACACTATCACTGGAGTGGCAGACCTGGCCTCTGCTGGAGAAAATGATGCTTCATTTTTATCACGGCCTAAGTATACGAGCTCCAGATACGATGAAGCGATGCGCAAATCAAAGGCAGGGGTAGTTTTTATTTCACCTGATACTTTTTATGACAAAACTCGCAATGTTTTAATTGTAGAGGATCCCTCGCGCGCTTTTCAATTAACTCTAGAAGCTTTTTTTGAAGAAAAAAGAAGTCAATCAGGGTTTTTGGGGATTCATTCCACTGCGGTGGTGCACGAAACGGCCGTGATTGGGCAGAATGTCACCCTTGGACCTTATTGTGTGATTGACCATGGAGTTCACATTGGAGCTAATACAACCATAGGCGCTGGCTGTTATATTGGGTCCCACACTTTCGTGGGAAGTGATTGCTTTTTCTATCCGCATGTGACAATTCGAGAGAGGTGCCAAATTGGAAATCGGGTTATTTTGCAGCCAGGTGTCATTATTGGATCCTGTGGCTTTGGATATACCACCGATGCGAAAGGGCAGCATACCAAGCTCAACCAGATCGGCATTGTGTTGATTGAAGACGATGTAGAAATTGGAGCAAATGTCACCATAGACCGAGCGCGCTTTAAAGAGACTCGCATCGGAAAAGGATCCAAAATAGATAACGCTGTACAAATCGCGCATGGGGTAACGATTGGTGCTCACTGTTTAATTGTGGCCCAAACTGGCATTGCAGGTTCCACAAAAATAGGGAATCATGTGGTGATAGGTGGGCAGGCAGCTGTAGGAGGGCACCTGGAGATCGCCTCAGGAGTCATCATTGCGGCTAAATCAGGGGTCACTAAATCCTTGAAAGAACCGGGAAAATATGGCGGTTTTCCAGTAATTCCTCTTTCTGAGCATAATCGTCAGTCTGTGCAAGCGCGCAATATTGGAAAATATTTAGAGCACATTGAAAAACTTGAAAAAAGATTGGAGAGCCTTGAAAAAAAGAGCTCTGAGAATTAAGTCTGCATAGGGTCTTTCTGCCGTGAAACCCTATTTTTAGGCTTTATCGCCCTCCATGCAAAATAGCTTTTCTCTTCAAGGCTAATTTCTAAATTTTCATAAGCAGAGGAATTAAACGACTTAGGCGCTCTACAAGGTACCTTAGGGTTAATACTCGGCGGCTCGGAAAATGATCCCGAGCGCTACCCATGCTGCTCATCTATTTATTCGATCTCATCTCAGCTAATAAAATAGGGATTAGCGAATTTCATTCATGAAACGGATAAACTTCATTACCCCTATGCGGGTTGCTTATGAACAGTTGCGTTTGCGGATGACCTCCGATTAAATAAGGGTTCATACACCGACAGGTGAGGGAATTGAAAAAGTAGGGAAACTTTCGCTTTGCTGAAGAGCGATTCAATTTTAATAAAAGGCGTTAAGACCTAAGCTTGCTTGGTAGTTAGAAAAACAGTGTCCTTTTTCTCCGGCTAGCTGTCCATAAAGTTGCACACCAGGGAAAATCTGTTTCTTGGCTTGAAGAAAGCTTTCGAACGAATGGCGATGCAAGGGGGCACCTTGAACCTTAAAAGAGTCTCCAAAGTTTTTAAATTGTACGCGCATTTCGTTTTGAAAACCTTTGAAAGCATAACGCCAATCGAAGCCCACCTTAATTTCTAATCCATCAAAATCTCCCCTAACATGAAATCCCATCCGAGATTTTATTGTAGACAATTTTTTATGGAGGATTTTTAAATTAAGGATTTTCCCGTGACGTTCTATAGAACTTTGTTGATGAAAATAACTTAAATCTAGGCCTAGAAATGGTTGCCATTTAACCTTAGAGGCACAGAATGTTTTACCTAATTCAAAATAAGCAGCGCCATTTGCAAGAAAAGGGTTTGTGCTGGGTCGAATCCTTTCGTTTTTAATGAAAGCGAGCCGTTTTATTTTGCAATTTCCTCCTCCTCCTATCAAATTAGCCAAAGCGTAAAAAGAAGGGTGTTGATAGAGAGCGAATAAAATTCCTTGTGTTTGATGGACTTTTGCATTTCCTCCTAGTTTAAAATTTATTTGATTGAACTCATAATTAACGGAAGCGCCGAGCGCTAAGTGCAAACCAAGATATTTAAAGCCCCCTAGATTTATATTCCACGTGGTAGATTTCAAACCAGGTGTGCGGTGAGAATTAGAAATAAATCCCCTTTCCCCGCTCCCTTGTGCCCAAAAGGTGAGGGGAGAGCCCCCTTGGCAGCAAACAGGTAAGCATAAATTCAGGGCGCTGAGACGCTGAATTAAACGATGATGAGAAAATTGAAGGGATTGGATCAAACTTACATACTGAGCGCCACTATATTGAGCTAACCTTTTTTGAAGCTGCCCTGGAGTTAAGGTGCCTAAATGATGAATCAGGGCCTGTTGAGAATAATCAGGTTGTAAAAGTTGGTCAATTTGTCTTGCAACATTTCTCTGATTTTGGTTAGCAGCAAAAGGATTGAAATTCGTTTTTAAGGTCAGGAAAACATGGGCGGCATCGTATTCTAAAGAAGGTAAAAAATAAGGGTTAGTCACACTACAGCTGGAAAATGTTCCATTTCTACCTTTCTGCCCACGGACAATCAAATAAGGAGTTCCTACATGGTATTGTCCATCAGGGGAATGAATGTTTAAGTTTCCATTAATACTTGCTAAGCCCTGAGCGTCTACTAAACTGCTTTGCCCGCTCCCATCAATCGAAGCTGCAAGCACACTTTCTGCACTTTGAAGGTAGTTGCCTGCAATGTTAAAAGTCCCAACCATGTGATTTCCTGGGACAAATATGGCCCCTGTTTGAATAGTTAAATCTCCATTGATCGATCCTGTTCCTGCTAAAGTACCCCCTTGGATATCTGTGCACCCTGTGAAAGTATGGTTACCATTTAGAATTAACCTACCTGAACCCTTTTTAGCTAAGCTACCCCCTATTCCACTTATAGTGCCCTCAATGGTTGAATCGGTATGATTAGCCCCCAAGGAGAGCTGAAAAGCATTTAAATGAATCGAACTAGAGGAATCAGCAGAAAGCGAACCGAGGGTATTATGTTGATTAAATTGCAGTTGGGACTGAGAGTGGAGATTAATTGCCGCCTCTCCTCCTGACGCTGTTTCTTCAAATATAACCGAACTTGCATGTGTCAAAATAGTTGAGGTGTTAGCCATGCTATTTCCACTGAATGTCACCCTAGACCCATTTATAGCTAAAACTTGGGCAGAGTTAGCTTGACTAGCGCCCTTAAAACTTAAAGTGGTTTTATCAGCAAATATTCTGATGTTTTGAGCTTTAGAAGTATTCGTAAAGGCAATATTTCCCTTGTCAGTGCTCGTGATTGTGGCTGATCCGCCCCTGCTATTGTTAAAAAAAGTGGCTGTGGACCTATCACCCGTCATCGTAATTTGAGCATTCCCTGCTGTAGAAGTGGAGAAAAATTCCAGCAAGCCTCCACTTGCCTTGAGATTAATATTGGCATTAGAAGCTGTAGCGCTATTGGCAAATCGCAGGCGTCCCACATTTGTTAACTCATAAAATATCTTTCCGGATTGGGTAGCATCTGCTGAGCTATTATTTTCAAAGCGAAAAATTGAATTAGAACCATGGATTGAAAAAACTTGCTCAGATGTTCCCGAATTAGCCACGCCAACTTGTTGCAGGCGGAATTGCCTAGAAGTCGTAAACTGTAAAATAAAATTGTAGCAAGCTGTATCTACAAATTGAAGAGTCCCCATCCTAATATCTGTGGCGGGCGAGCCAGATAAAGTAGGCGTAAAAATGAAGCCGCTAGAGGAAAAAACGGCTGTATCATCACTTCCTGGTAGGGTATTAAGGTCCCAGTTTGATGTCGTTAAGGCATCCTCGCTTATACCTCCCGTCCAAGGAATTTCGATACAAAATGCAGCTTGAATAATTACCAGTAAAAATGAGGTGAGAATCCCGTTTTTGATTTGCACGGCTATAACCTTTTTGTTTTTTTCAAATAGTAAATAACATGGCGAAATAAAAGAAAAGATAAAATTTAACTTATGTCTTCAGGGGCTTACCTATCTCATTACATGTCGCTTAAAGCCAATGAAGAAGGCGCGAGAAATGGAAGAGCACCTTGATCACGCCAAGAACCTCTTTTGCTACCAAAGAGATTTTTAGACGCTATGCACTGCTTATAATTCTCGTTATAAACAGCTTCCGTTTCTGTAGTTAATGAACAGAGGGGATGAATAACATGAAAGGTCAGTTTTTGGTCGGTTCCCATAAAACTGTTATGGAAGGCCACATTCTCTCCTTATTCGAAGAAAAAATTCCTTTTTAAACCAGCTTTTCAAGCTAGCTTTGCCTAAGGTAGAGGATTTTAAAAAACCTGGCAGGTGGGGCAAAAGTGGCTTCCTCGTTGCCCTACTGTGATTTTTTGGATAATAGTTTGGCAACGTGGGCAAGGTAAGCCATCTTTTCGAAAAACATTTAATTGATTTTGATTGGTTCCACGCCGTCCACTTATACTAAAATAATTGGCGCGCGCAGCCCCAAGACTTGTCCCCGTATTTTTAATCCCATTTTGCAAAACTAGGGGAATAGCGTTATGTAAAGCTTCTGTCTCTTTTTGGGTTAAAGTGGATACACGTCTTAAGGGGTGAATTTTAGCAACCCATAAGGCCTCGTCGACATAGATATTTCCTAAGCCGGCAACAAAATGTTGATCGAGCAAAAAGGGTTTGATTTGCCGCTGATGGCCTTTTAAAAGCGCCTTGAAAGCAGTTAAAGTAAAATCGACTGAGAGTGGTTCAATTCCCAATTGATTGAGATATTCTTGAGGATTGCTGACTAAATTCCATTTCCCAAATTTACGTTGATCTTCGTAACGTAAAATCCTCCCATCATCTAAATATAACCGTACCCTTTCATGCGAATGGGTGATTGGATCTGTTTTTTTTGCAATTAAAAACTTTCCTGTCATACGCAAATGGATGAGCAGGGTATCCTCTGATAAAGTGAAAACCAAAAACTTGCCGCGTCGATTGATGTGGAGAATTTTTTGCCGGGCAATCTTTTTACAAAAAGCAGAAGGGCTGGGGACCGCAATGCTTCTTTCCCAAAAGATATGCGCTTTTTCAATGGTTCTTCCTTCGAGATTGGCCTCTCGCATTTCTCGAATAATTGTTTCAACTTCTGGTAACTCAGGCATGCTCACTCATTGTGGGTGAATTAAAATTTACTCCTCTTTTAGCAGAGAGGGGATGCATCTTTTAGTTTTACTGTTGCTTGACAACAAAATTAAGGAGCTTATTTGGCACAAAAACAATTTTTACAATTTCGGCTCCATCAATATGGCGCTGGATGCCTGGTTCTCGTTTAGCCGCCTCAACAATTTGAGCTTCTGTTTGATCTTTGGGAAGTTCAAAGCGCCCACGCAATTTCCCATTCACTTGGACTACATAGAGAACGGTAGAATCTTCTAAGTAGCGTTCCTCTGCTTGCGGGTAGGAAGCGTAGCTAAGAGGTTCTTTTATTCCTAGAATTTCCCAGATTTCTTCGGCTAAATGGGGGGCAAATGGGTATAAAGCTTGTGTAGCCATCTTTAAAACAGAAGCAGGATAGGCCTCCAATTTCGAAAAATTATTCACGAATTCCATCATTTTTGCGATGGCTGTGTTGAATTGCATGGCAACGATATCTTCCTCTACCCCTTTGACAAGGCGGTGCCCTAATTTTAAAGCCTCTAGGCTATTTTCTGAGGTGAGTTTGAGAGATATGGCGAGGTCGTAAAAGCGAGAAAGGAAGCGTCTGCAACCTGAAACGGCATCCGTATTCCATACCTTTTCCTTTTCTAAAGGTCCCATAAACATTTCATACAGGCGCAATGAATCCGCGCCAAATTCTTCAATCACCTCATCCGGAGAAACGCCATTAAGTTTAGATTTTGACATTTTTTCGATTTGGCTTCTTAGTTTTTCACCCGTCTTTTGGTGGATGTAAGCTCCATCCTGTTCTATCACCTCTTCAGGGGTTACATAGGCCCCTAAGCTATTCTGATAGGAGCGGGCGGTAATCAAGCCCTGATTGCGCAAGGATTTGAAAGGTTCTGGTGTACTTAAAAAGCCACAATCGTAGAGAACTTTATGCCAAAAGCGCGAGTACAAAAGGTGTAAAACAGCATGTTCAACGCCTCCCACATATAAATCTACTGGCAGCCAATATTGCTCTGCTTCTTTGCTCCAAGCTTCCTGATCATTATGGGGATCGCAAAAACGGATGTAATACCAGCAAGATCCAGCCCATTGAGGCATGGTATTGGTTTCTCGACGAGCCGCTTTTCCTGTTTTTACATCCGTAATAAAAACCCATTCAGGAGCATTTGTAAGAGGGCTGCTACCATCGCTTGCCGGCTTATATTGGCTAATTTGGGGGGGACATAGGGGAAGCTCGTCTAAATCTAATGTCCGGAGGGTACCATCTTCAAAATGAAGAAGAGGAAAAGGCTCTCCCCAATAACGTTGCCGGGAGAATAGCCAATCTCGCAATTTAAAGCTGACAGTTCTGCGCCCTTTTTGGTGAGTTTCGAGCCAATTAGCTACGCTTTCTTTAGCTTGTTCTGTTGTTTGGCCGTTAATGGAAAAAATATTGGATTGGCTATTCATGGCTGTTCCTGCGCCTGTCCAACATTTTTTACCGGCTGAGATGGCATGCCGGAGGTGCTCATGATCCCCATCTTCTTTGGTTAAATCTGGTTCGATCACTTGTACGCAAGGTAGCCCATACTGCTGGGCAAATTCAAAATCCCTTTCATCATGGGAAGGGACTGCCATCACAGCGCCTGTTCCGTAATGGATCAAGACGTAGTCTGCCATCCAAATTGGAATTTTTTGCTGGTTGATTGGATTGATGGCGTAAGCTCCTGTAAAAACACCGGTTTTATTTTTAGCTATCTCAGTACGATCAAAGTCACTTTTTAAAGCCGTTTCTTTTTGGTATTGTTCAACAGATTGTCTCTGAGCGGTTGTGGTGATTTGGTTGATTAAAGGATGTTCAGGAGCTAAAACCAAATATGTCGCTCCAAATAGTGTGTGTGGGCAAGTGGTAAACACCGTAATTTTTTCTGCGGTGCCATCAATCAAAAATTCGACTTGTACGCCTTCACTTCTTCCAATCCAATTAGCTTGCAATTTTTTTAGCCCTTCAGGCCAGTCAAGGAGATCGAGATCTTGTAGCAGCCGCTCAGCATACGCCGTAATTTTGAGAACCCATTGCCTTAAAGGGCGTCTCTCTACCAGATGGCCGCCTTCTTTAGAGCGCCCGTTTTCAATCTCTTCATTTGCCAAAACGGTGCCTAGAGCCGGGCAAAAGTTGACAGACATTTCAGCTTCATAGGCCAATCCTTTTTCATAAAGCTTCGTGAAAATCCACTGTGTCCATTTATAATAGGAAGGATCGCTTGTGCTGATTTCTCGGTCCCAATCGTAGCTAAATCCAAGAGATTGAAGTTGCCGTTTGAAATTTTCCACGTTTTTTTTCGTGGTGACTGCAGGGTGTGTGCCAGTACGAATGGCGTATTGTTCAGCAGGAAGTCCGAAATTGTCCCAACCCATCGGGTGTAGCACATTAAAGCCTTTTTGCCGTTTATAGCGAGCTAGAATGTCTGTCGCCGTGTATCCTTCTGGATGACCTACATGCAAGCCTGACCCTGAGGGATAAGGAAACATATCTAACACGTAATATTTCGGCTTTGTGCGATCAATTTCAACTTTATATGTCTTATGATCGAGCCAATATTTCTGCCATTTTTTCTCAATTTGCTTGTGATCGTACTTTTGCATCTTTTTTTCCATCTTATAACTTCCGTAGAATGTTTTGACTTCAAGTGCAAGAAACCTGAAGCAAGGATTTCCTACGATTAAAAAATAATATTTGAAGGGGATGTGCCCGAAAAGTAACAGTTTAACGCCTTCTGAAGATTAAGAGCAAACTGATAAATTGCTGGCAAAAAAAGAGTTTTGGAAAATCCACAAGGGTAGCATTCGAGGATTTAGGCATAATCTTCCCTAAAGGGGCTAGGTTGGCTATTCTTATACAAAAATTAGCATGAAGGTCGAAATAAATTTACCAGGAGTCCAGTTGAATTTTTAGTATATTCAAACTAAAAATTATGTTAGAGTGAAAGAGTTTGATTAATTAAACCTTTACCTATTTTTAAATTCCCATGACAAAAAAAGTTTCGATTGGCGAGCAAAAAGCTGCATCCCTTCCTTTTAAAAAGCCCAAAAAACCTAAAAAAGAGGAAAAGTTGTTTCAAAATTTCCTTAAAATTGTGGAGCAGTTTATTGGAGGAAAGTCCTTTTCTCCAGCAACCTTTTCCGAGCTCGTTCAGAAGCTGCAAATTCCACCCAAACATACGGAGATCTTCGAAGAGGTTTTAAGTGAGCTTGTAGCCCAAGGTATCGTTCGGCTTTCTCGGGGAAAGTATATCGCTCAAAAGTCTCAGGTAGAGGTGATTACAGGGGTCATTCATATGCACCCTCGCGGCTTTGGCTTTGTGCGACCAGATGATCCTTCTACTTGTGATCAAGATGTTTTTATCCCCCGTCCTTACACACAAAATGCTGTAGATGGCGATAAGGTAGAGGTGACGATTGATACCCTGGCTTTTTCTGAGAAAGGTCCTGAAGGAAAAGTTGTAGGCATTGTAGAGCGGGGTAGAACCCATATTGCAGGAATTATTAAGGCTGTCTACCCAAATGGAGCTGTTTATGCTTATGTGCCCTTGCTGGGAACCTCTCAACAAGTTGCCGTTCAGCCGTTGGAGGGGCAACCTTTACATGTGGGGGATCGGATCATCATGGAGGTGATCGACTGGGGGGATAAACGAAATGAGGCGGTTTGCCGCATGTCCCATTATTTAGGGCACATTTCAGATCCCAGTTGCGATATTCCAGCTGCGATTGAAGAGTATGAGTTGCGGGCAGATTTTCCTTCAAAAGCTGTGGTAGAAGCGAAAAATTTTGGAAAAATTGTTTTGAAAAAAGACCTTGTAGGTAGAGAGGATTTAAGAGATTTAGAGTGTTTTACAATTGATCCTGATACAGCTAAGGATTATGATGATGCTTTAAGTCTTTCCCAAGATGCACAAGGGCACTTCCATCTCGGGGTGCATATTGCGGATGTTTCGCACTATGTACGACCTGGCTCTGCCTTGGACCTTGAAGCAAGCCGCCGGGGAAATTCAACCTATTTTCCAGGCTTTTGTCTTCCCATGCTCCCCCATGAATTATCTAGCCATTTATGTAGCCTAAGGGCCAACGTGAAGCGCTTGACAGTTTCTGTGCATATGCATTTAGATCCGGAGGGAAATATGCTCGATTACCGCATTTCTCGCTCCGTGATTAAAAGTAAAAAACGCATGACTTATCGGGAAGCTAAGCAAATTTTAGATGGCCAGAAAAAAAGCCGGTTTAAGCCCACCTTACAACTTATGGTAGAGCTTTGCTATAAACTTAAGCAAAAGCGATACGAAAGGGGAAGTATTGAATTTGCGATGCCTGATCTGGTAGTACAAGTCAATGAAAGAGGAGTTCCATTAGGACTAGATACCATTGTTTACGATATCACGCATCAGCTGGTAGAAGAGTTTATGCTAAAAGCGAACGAAGTGATTGCGACGCATCTTTATCAGGAAGGCAAAAATCTCCCTTATCGTATTCACGATGTCCCTGCTGCAGAAAATATGCGAGATTTTTCTCTGCTAGCAAGCGCCTTTGGCTTTCACCTATCTGAAGCTCCGACTCCAGCAGAATTGCAAAAGCTATTTGATGAGGCTTTAGATACGCCATATGGACAGTATTTGGCCACTGCTTACATTCGCAGAATGCGTTTAGCAATTTATTCCTCAGAAAATGTGGGGCACTATGGGTTGGGATTAACGCATTATTGCCATTTTACCAGCCCCATTCGCCGTTATATCGATTTGGTGATCCATCGCCTTTTATTTGGGTTTGAGGTGGAACTTCCCTATCTTGAGAGGATAGCTTCCGAATGTTCCGAACAAGAAAGGTTAAGTGCTAAAGCAGAAGGGAGCGTAGTTTTATTAAAAAAATATAGGCTCCTTCAAGAAATTAAGCAGCAGGATCCTTATAAGCAATATGAAGCTGTGATTACCCGAGTGAAAAATTTTGGATTTTTCTTTGAAGTGCTTGATTTTATGCTTGAAGGGTTTTTGCACGTCTCCGAAATTGGGAATGATTACTATGTGTATGAGGACTCTTCTTTAAGCCTGCAAGGTACACGCACTGGGCAAGCCTTTACTTCCGGCACAAAAATTTCTGTCATCTTGAAAGAGATCGATTTTATCACGTTGGAAAGCCAGTGGCATTTTGTCACATCTGAGCGAACGGTAAAAAATTCTCCCCAGACTAAACAAAAGAAAAAGGGTGAAAATCTCATACGACGAAAAAAGAAGCTTGTAGGGAAAAATAAGCCTCTTAAATCCCGGATAAAAAGCCGCTTGCGCAAAAGAAAAAAATAACGACCATGCCGCATGAAATTCCGATTTTAACTGTTTCACAATTAACTACTGCAATTAAGCATAGCTTGGAATCTACCTTTTCTCTTGTTTGGTTACAAGGCGAAGTAAGCAATTGCAAGCTTCAATCCTCTGGTCATATTTATTTTTCTTTAAAAGATGCTTATGCACAAGTCGCAGCTGTGATGTTTCGTGGCGATGCTTCCAACTTAAAAATGTTGCCAAAAGACGGGGATCAGGTGATCGTGCAGGGGCAACTCAATGTTTACCCTCCCACCGGAAAATACCAGATTGTAGTTCGAGAGTTGCGGTTAGCGGGCCTCGGGGAGATGTTGCTTAAGCTAGAAGAGCTAAAAGTTAAGCTGCATCACAGAGGGTGGTTTAAAGCCGAGCATAAAAAAATCCTTCCCAAATTTCCTAAGAAAATAGGGGTTGTTACCAGTCCTACAGGGGCTGTTATTCAAGATATTTTAAACATTTTGACGCGTAGAGCGGTAGGCTTTCATCTCATCTTGAATCCAGTCAAAGTGCAGGGGCCGGGGGCCGCTCAAGAAATCGCTAAAGCTATCCAAGATTTCAATACATTTAGTCTGGTTGATGTGATGATTGTAGGTCGAGGAGGAGGAAGTATTGAAGATTTATGGGCATTTAATGAAGAAATCGTTGCTGAAGCAATCTTTAATAGCAAAATTCCTGTGATTTCTGCCGTGGGGCACGAAACGGATCATTGTATTGCTGACTACGTGGCTGATGTAAGGGCACCCACTCCCTCAGCTGCTGCCGAAATTGTGATTGCTGAAAATGCTCAACAACTGCATCACTTTCACCAGATTTCGCGTCGTCTCGACCATAGTATTAAACAGACCCTTCTCCATCACCGACTTTGCTTAAAAACTATTTTAAGACAGCCGCTTCTAACAAGTCCTTATGCGATTTTGGGGGATTGGATGCAGAAGGTCGATGAAGTTCGCCAGGAAATAGAGCTGTCGATTTTGCGCTTTTTTAAACAATCCCGTTCAATTTTGGAATCGAGGGAAAAGATTTTACAAACATTAAAACCCTCGATGCAAATTTTTCACCTTAGGGAAAAAATTCTGCATTTGCAAAAGGCGTTAGATGCTTCCATGTTGCAACAACTCAGTGAACGGCGGAGAGCTGTTTACTTAAACCAAGAAAAAATTTTCATGGATCAAAGGTGGAAAGTTAAGTTAGAACATTTACGTGAGCTTTTAAAAAATAAAGAAGAGGCGTTAAAATTGATAAATCCCCGAAATTTATTAACAAAAGGGTATACTATTCTCTTTTCGGAAAAAGATCAATCCGTTATAAGCTCAGTACGTATGTTGAAAAAAGATCAGAAAATACGCATGCTATTCTCTGATGGTGAAGCTCTTGCGCAAATAAACGAAATATGGTCAAAATAGTTAGTTGCTGTGGAAAAAGAAATCAAGTCCGATAACCAAGAGAAGAATTTTGAAGCGGCGTTTGCACGTTTGGAAGAAATTCTCGAAAAGATGAATTCAGGGGCTGTTAGCTTAGACGAATCTTTGCTTTTATATGAAGAAGCCGATCGCTTAATCACCTCTTGCGCGAAAAGATTAAACGATGCTGAGCGGCGCATCGAAATCTTAATTAAAAATCGACAAGGAGATCTGTCGCTCGATCCACAGCAAAATCCTAAAGTGCAAAATTTTTCCGATTTGGGAAATAGCCATTCAACAACAAAATTAATGAGTCCTTAATGAGCTTCCCTATTCTTTCTGAAATTCAAAGCCCCGATGCTATTAAGCGTCTTTCTCTCGCTGAGCTTAATGCGCTTGCTTCTGAAATACGGCAAAAAATTATAGAAGTTCTTTCGATTAACGGCGGGCATTTAGCTTCAAATTTAGGCGTTGTCGAATTGACAATTGCTTTGCATGCTGTTTTTAACTCTCCGCATGATAAATTTATTTGGGATGTTAGCCATCAAACGTATGTGCATAAATTATTGACTGGAAGACAAGAGAATTTTCACACTATCCGGCAATATAAAGGCCTGTGCGGTTTTAGCCATCCAAAGGAATCCCCTTATGATCATTTTCATGCTGGGCATGCTGGCACAGCTCTTTCTTTAGGACTAGGAGTAGCTAAGAGTCGAGATTTACAACAAAAAGAGGAGTATGTTGTCCCCATTATTGGCGATGCTACGTTGACTTGTGGGATGGCTTTAGAAGCCCTTAATAATATCACCCGAAATTTAAAGCGCTTTATTGTGATTTTAAATGACAATAATATGTCGATTTCAAAAAATGTAGGAGCGATTACGCAGATCTTAAGTCGACTTTTGAGCAATCCTACTACCAACAAACTCTATCAAGAGATCGACACGATTGTTTCTAAAATTCCAAGTTACGGGGCTACCCTTTCTAAGCATGGGCATAAAATTACAGAATCGCTAAAGAATCTGGTGAGCCCGGCTGCCTTTTTTGAGCAATACGAACTTTCTTACATTGGGCCAATCGATGGACATGATATTAAAAAATTGATAGACGTTTTCGAGGGGCTAAAAACTTCCCAATGGCCAGTTGTGGTCCACGTTTTGACGAAAAAAGGCCAAGGAATGGAAGAAGCGATTAGAAATCCAGTGTCTTATCACGGTGCAAAGCCTTTTTGTTTAGACACTGGCAAATTTCATCCCGCCACCTCCTCTAAGCCCACTTTTCCTCATATATTTGGTTCCCACCTTTTAAAAATGGCAGAAGAGGATCCGTCAATTGTCGCCGTTACACCCGCCATGCTGGCAGGATCTTGTTTGGATAAATTTTTAGAAAGATTTCCAGATAGGTGTTACGATGTGGGAATTGCTGAAGCTCATGCGGTGACTTTTAGCGGAGGCTTAGCCTATGGTGGAAAGCTAAAAGTGGTTTGTTCGATTTACGCTACTTTTTTACAGCGCGGTTTGGATAACCTTTTTCATGATATTTGCTTACAGGAACTCCCGGTAGTTTTTGCCATCGATCGCGCTGGAATTTCAGGGCCTGATGGCTCCACCCATCATGGGGTGTACGATATTTCTTTTCTAAATGCGATGCCAAATATGGTGATTGCGCAGCCAAGAAATGGAAATGTCTTGAAAGAACTTTTGGAGTCTGCTTTCTCTTGGGGGCGTCCTGCAGCTATCCGTTATCCCAATATGGCTGCAGACGTATCAGATAAGCCTTTGAAATATCGTGAGTTGGGAAAAGGCGAGGTTATTGCAGCAGGAGGGGAGATTTTAATTGTGGCACTTGGCCATATGAACCAAACGGCTTTAGGTGTAAGAGAGATTTTAAAAACCGTGGGAATCACCGCAACCGTTTTCGATCCCGTGTTTGTCAAGCCACTAGATTCAGAGCTTTTATGTAGTTTACTGGCTAAACATAACCGTCTCGTCACAATCGAAGAGCATTCGGCTGTTTCAGGCTTAGGCTCTATTTTGAACCATTTCCTTATGGCCAATGGCTATAACCATGTTCAAGTGCTAAATTTTGGGATTCCGGAAGCCTTTCTGGATCACGGCAGCCATGCGGATATGATTAAAGAAGTGGGTTTAACGGCACCCCAAATTGCAGAAAGCGTTATCACCCAATTCTCTCTCAAAAAAACCGAGTATTCGGAATTAGCTGAAACAAGCTTCACGAGGAAGAATTAACCAACTTGAGATATAGGGCAGGGCTGAGAGTGTTCGCTAGTTAACAAAGAGAGGCTATATGCATATTGCATTGTTTCCAAATACGGCAAA
Source organism: Parachlamydia sp. AcF125 (assembly GCF_018342475.1). Classification (NCBI taxonomy): domain Bacteria; kingdom Pseudomonadati; phylum Chlamydiota; class Chlamydiia; order Parachlamydiales; family Parachlamydiaceae; genus Parachlamydia; species Parachlamydia sp. AcF125. The sequence goes on from NZ_JAEMUD010000005.1 coordinate 80,240, forward strand.
AAAACATTCTAAAGACATTGCAATTAGCATTCGCGAATACTTAACGGCTCAGGGCGTTTTTACCATCACCCCAGATGAGGTTGCGGAGGAGATAGGGGCTATTCCCTTATCAAGTATCAACCCGGAAAGGATCGACTTCATTATTTCATTGGGTGGCGATGGGACCATTTTGCGGCAAATGCACCGGTACCCCCATTTGATAGCTCCTATTGTAGGAATCAATTTGGGAAGCTTAGGATTTATGGCAGACATTCTTGTGACAGAAATTTATCCGAGCTTGCAAGAGATTCTCAAAGGAAACTATCAAATCCAGGAACGGATTATGATGCAAGGGCAATCCATGCACCATGAAGTGTGTTTTGCTGTCAATGAAATTGTCGTGCACCGCGCCCAAAATCCAGGGCTTATTGACATCGGGGTTCACGTCAATGGGCTGTATCTCAACACCTTCTCAGCAGACGGATTAATTTTATCTACCCCTAGCGGCTCTACCGCTTATTCCTTAGCAGCAGGAGGCCCTATTTTAACCCCAGATTTGAATGCCTTTGTTTTGACTCCTATCTGTCCCCATACGATTTCGAATCGGCCCATTGTGTTGGCTTCTAATCGGGATATTCAAGTTCAATATCTAAGTGAATACGCACCAGTTGAGATTATTTTCGATGGTTTCACTCGTTTTACCATGGCGACAGGAGAAGCGTTACATGTCAGTTTATCTCCTCGGCTTTTTCGCTTAGTTTGTTTGCGAAATCACGATTACTTTTCTACTTTGCGAACTAAGCTCGGTTGGGCTGGTAAATTAAAAGCTTGATTCTGTAAGGCTTTCTTCCATTTAGGTCTGCCAGAGTTAGCAAACCGCCTCTAAAATCAACGTGCTTGTCTTTAAGAAACTTAAAAATTTGTTTAGGCTAAAATGAAAACTAAAAAAAGACTTTTTAACTAGCTGGAAGCCATCTCCTTAAGAAATTGTTAAAAATAAAATTTTACGATTTTGGAAAATTATTGTGGCAGAATTAATGCGTAACTCGTATTTAAAAGAGATAAAACCTTTCTTATTGGTCAGTCATAGCCGGTAAACTTTCAAGGGCACTGAGCAAAATTGATCGAGAAGGGAAGAAAGAGGATAATGCATTTTATCGAGCTCAAACTCTAACTTAAGGAGAGTCGTATGAAGAAAAAAATTGCCTCAGCATTCGCTTTAGGCTTAACAGCGTTTGCTTTGACAAGCTGTAGCTGTTACAGCGATCCTTGCAGTGACCCTTGTCCAAAGCCCTGCTATACCCGTCCAGAATCTCCAAAACCATGCTGCCCACGACCAGTGCCAAGAGCTTGCCCAGCACCGGGTGAAAATGCTTATTAATCTTTTATGTGGTAGCCATGCCCATTTTTAGCATGTTATTGATAAATGTTGTCAAATAATTTTTCGCAAGAGATGAGGAACTTCTAGTTCTTTAAAGAAAATTTCAAGCCTTAGGAGACAGTATGAAAAAATTATTAACTTCTCTTTTAGCATCAGGAATTGCAGCTATAGCTTTAACAAGTTGTTTCTGTGACTATAATTCTTGCTGTGATTCTTATCCAAGCGATAATTACCGTCCATGCCCTGTGCCAAAAGGAAATGTGGATTCCCCACGTCCTCATATTTGGGATAATAGCTGTGGCAATTCAAGTAATTACGAATATTAATTTTCTGCTGAAATAGATTTTGCTTAAATAAGGGCGAATTGTTTCTTTTTTTTGATAAAATTATTTAAAAAGCAACCTTAAGTCCAAGTTTAAACAAAAATTAAGTCAAATTCTCGCCAAACCAAAAGCAAATTCAAAAATGCGGACAAGGTGACAGTGAAAATGACTGAAAACAGATTGAAAATTCTACCAAAGACGTTAAAAAAGGAGTCTTTATAATGAGAAAACAACTAGGAGTGATCACCTCGTTGCTTTTTTTGTGCGCAACAGCTTTTCTCGGAACTGCTCATGCTAGCAGCAGTTATCCAGTAGATGGGCAACAATCTTACGGTCAAGGCTATGAGCAATCATACGTACCAGCTTACAAGCAGTCTTCTAGCCCAAGACGTGCTTACCATCAGTCAAGAACAGGACATGCATCCCGATCAGCACGTTCACAGTCTGCTTCGGCATGCAAGCCTGTTTGCACTCCTCCCCAAGCGGCTCGCTGCGAAGAGAGGACAATCGTAACTTGCCGTCACCCAAACCAAAATAAATTGGTTTGCCTTGATGGAATTACAGTAACAGCACGCAATCCAAAGATGTGCATGCTAGGGGAACAATATCCTCTGGAATTTGACGTCCAAGCTTGCGATGATGTGTGTGATGTAGTGGTCACTACCCATCTTCCAGAAGGTGTTTCTTTTGTACGTAGCATTCCTGAAGCGAAAGTAGACGGAAACAAGCTTGTATGGGAGATCGGCTCAATGGAAAAAGGGCAGACCATTACAGCAAAAGTATGGGTAAAGTGTGAACGTGAAGGCGAGCTTTGCGCATGTTTTTGTGCCACAGCTACCCCCGTTAGATTCTGCTCTTTGCTCTGTGCTAAACCCGTTCTGACATGCCACAAGTGTGGTCCAGAAGAAGTTTGCCCAGGTGACCAAGTCAACTATACGATTACTGTGACAAACCGCGGAAGCTGCGCAGCAGAAGAAGTAGTTGTAACAGATAACGTACCAGATGGACTTGAGCATAGCAGCTGCTTACGTACTCTTGCCTACAAAATCGGGACATTAGAGCCTGGCCAAACGAAAAAAATTAATCTAAGCTTTACCGCTGTAAAGCGTGGAGAAGTGTGCAATACAGCAGTTGTAACAGCATGCAATGCTGATACAGTTTCTTGCCAATGGTGCACACAAGTTTGCAAGGAATGTGTTGAGATTACAAAAGTGGGTCCAAAAGAAGTTTCAATTGGCAAAAACGCTGATTACCAAATCACCGTGACAAACTCTGGTGATAAGCCTCTAACTGAAGTGGTAGTTACAGATTGCGCTCCAACTTCAACATCTATTGTTGCAGCAAATGGTGCTACAATTCGGGGCAACCAAGCGGTTTGGAGATTAAAGGAACTTAAACCAGGTGAGAAGGTAACACTTCCCATTTCTTTAACCACATGCACACCAGGATGCTGGGTAAATCGTGTAACTGTGACAAGCAGTCAAAAGTGCACAGCGAGTGCAGAAGCCACAACTCGATGGAAAGGGCGCCCAGCTCTTCACATGAGCATCACCGATACTGAAAATCCAATTTGCATTGGCGAATCAACAACCTACTTCATTTCAGTCACTAACCAAGGTTCTGAAGCAGACAGCAACGTCGCTGTTGTTGTACGCTTCCCTAAAGAAGTGACACCGACTGCTGTAGTTGGCGATTCAACAGGCACAGTATCTGGTCAAACAGTTACTTTTGCTCCTGTAGCTAATTTCGCACCTCGACAAACACTAAAATTTAGAATCGATGCGCGAGCAAAAGAATCTGGAGATGCACGTATCATTGCTGAAGTCTCTTCGGATGCCATTAAGACTCCAATTGTGCAGCAAGAGAGCACCATTGTTAACTAATTCTAGTTAATAAGGAGTGTGTGCTAAATAGGGCAAGCCGCAAGGCTTGCCCTTTTTCGTTTTGAGGGTCTGCGTATTCTTATCTAACCTGAATTTTGGGTTTATTTCTTTATCAACCAAAGAGATAAATAAATTTTAATGACAAGTGACCTCTAATGGTTTAAAACATTTGCTTGCAAACGAATGTTTACCACGGGAGGTCAAAAATGGATTTAACTGCGCTGTATTGTCATATAGATGACTTTTGGAAAACCTTTAAACAAGAATGGGACAAGCATCTTATTCATTCAGCAAAGCCTAAGAGAGGACTTGAGCCAGAATTAACTCTGCCAGAAATGATGACGATCATCATTTTATTTCATCGATCGCACTATAGAACTTTTAAACATTTTTACCACTATGTCTGCAATTCTCTTCGCCGAGAGTTTCCCCAGTTAATTAGCTATAGCCGATTTATTTATCTAATGAAAAATGTTTTTGTACCATTATTTGCTTACCTTCTACATCTCAGGGGCACAGTCACAGGGATTGCTTTCATTGACTCTACCTCAATAGCAGTTTGCCATAATAAAAGAATTTCAAGAAACAAAGTTTTTAAAGGGCTGGCTAAGCGAGGCAAAACAACCTCCGGCTGGTTTTACGGCTTCAAACTTCACTTAATGATAAATGATAAAGGCGAAATTCTAGCCTTTCAAATTACTCCAGGAAACATTTCAGATGTTTCTATGCTTGAGACCCTCTCCAAAGATATTTGGGGAAAGCTATTTGGGGACAAAGCTTACCTCTCTAAGGAGAACGGAGAAAGGCTTTTAAAACGTGGCCTGAAGCTATTTACCAGCCTTAGGCCTAATATGAAACAAAAGTTAATCTCTTTAAAAGACAAAATTTTGCTAAGAAAGAGATCCTTAATTGAAACGGTAAATGATCAATTAAAAAATATCTCCCAAATCGAGCATACTCGCCACAGAAGTATAGGAAATTTTCTAGTCAATATGCTTGGTGGAATTGCTGCCTATTGCCATCAACCGAAAAAGCCTTCGTTGAGTTTGAATGATAAGCATAACTCTTTGCTAATTGTCTCTTAAAACCCAAAACTCAGGTTATCTAGCTTGTTTTCGAGGGGTCGGCAAATTGCGAGGATTTATAGCCAATTACCACTGCAGTGCTTATAAAGAGGATAACATAAACTAGCATTGAATTGCCGCTGCAGTGCTAAGAATTTTTTTATGGGAGCAAACTTAATAGGGGTGCTATTCCGTGTTCCCATGCAAAAAAGCATTCAAGGAATTTTATTCCAAATATTTCATAACAGATTGTCCTCCCAATTGACCCTAGTGGCAGGTAGCTGCATTATGCCTACAGGAAGGCTGGCGATACGGTTATGGCTTAAGTCCAGCTTTACTAACTGTTTCAGTTGTCCTATCTCAGTAGGGAGGCTAGTGAGCTGGTTTGGGCTTAAGTTAAGCCATACTAGTTGAGACAGCTGCCCTATCTCTGCAGGGAGGCTAGTGAGCGGGTTACCGCTTAAGCTAAGATCGTTTAGCTGGTTCAGTTGCCCTATCTCTGCAGGGAGGCTAGTGAGCTGGTTACCGCTTAAGTTAAGATGGTTTAGCTGCTTCAGTTGTCCTATTTCTATAGGGAGGCTAGTGAGTTGGTTACCGCTTAAGTTAAGATGGTTTAGCTGCTTCAGTTGTCCTATTTCTATAGGGAGGTTAGTGAGCTTGTTATGGCTTAAGGCAAGATCGTTTAGCTGGTTCAGTTGCCCTATCTCTGCAGGGAGGCTAGTGAGCTGGTTACCGCTTAAGTTAAGATGGTTTAGCTGCTTCAGTTGTCCTATTTCTATAGGGAGGTTAGTGAGCTTGTTACCTCTTAAATCAAGCGCTCGTAGATGGGACAACAGGCCTATTTCTGGAGGTAAATAGGTTAAGCCTGCCATATATAAATCTAGCTCAGTTAAGTTTTGGTAATTTTCTTTTATCCGTTCCTTAAGAAGCTCTCCTTTTTTTTCTAAAGATAAAGATTTAACTTCTTCGCTGTTTAAGTATTCATCCCCACCAGGAAGTTTTTTCCACAGCCAAAGGCGATTAATGTTAAGAAGGTAAGAAGAGTAATTAGCTATCGTTAAATTCTTCTTTTTTTCTATGGCGTGTTGAAATTCCTGAGGAGATAAAGAGCGCGCTAAGCTAAAAACTTGCTTAAAAATTTGATTCACTTTTTCTGCAGAAGTAAGCTTAGATTCTAGTTGGTAAATTTTATCCAATATAGCCGTTTTTTGGATATCATCCTTCAACTGGGGCACATGGATGGCGGCTATTTTTTTATAAAGAGCTGGCATAGCAGCATTAGTTAGCAGAGATCGCCAATTTCTGCAGACCCTAAATAAGGATGGAGTTGCGCAAGCCTCTAAAATAGGACAGAGCAATTCATTGGGCAAGCTTTCTATGGATAAAAAAGAGTTAGAGTTCATTTTTGCCTCTTAAGTTGGGGGTTTTAATCGCTATGTTTTTTTTGTCCAGCCTAAAAAAACTGGGGGGTTATATCGAAGTAAATTCAAAAATTGGTCTCAGGAGTTCCAATTGACCTAAATTTATCCCTGACTCGACTCCTAGTGGATAGAAGATTGAAAAAGCCAAAAATTGCCGACTTAACCTCTTCAAATCCCGAGTAGTATGTATTGTAAATCACTCGCTCCTTCATCCACTTCCATAGCCTCTCAATGGGATTGAGATTAGGACTATAAGGAGGTAGAAAGTGAAGTTTTATCTTTGATGTTTTAAGATACTCCTCCACCAATTGATTTTTATGGTATTTGGCATTATCACAAAATGCGTGCACTATGCTCTTTTGTTATTTCATTGCTCTAATTATAGAAAATTTAAGTATTTCTATATCAACCCCATGAAAACAAACTTGAGGCATTTGTTTCCAAATTTGGTGGATATTCACGCTTTGTGCAATTGACTTCTGAAGCCTTTTTTCCCATGTTTTGCTTTATAAAAGCACATCAGGGTGTATGTGAAGGAATTCTATTCATAGATTCCACAGTCTTAACTGTTTGTCATGTCAAGCGAGCATCTTCACATCGCACCTCCAAAGAACAAGCTAAGTGGGGTAAAACCATCATAGGATGGTTCTTTGGTTTTAAGCTTCATTTAGTCATTAATCATCATGCCGAAATTGTAGTATTTAAATTGACATCAGGCAATATCGATGATCGAAAACTTGTTCCAGATATGGTAAAGGGCTTAAAGGGAAAAGCTTTTACAGATCGAGGGTATATTTCTGAAAAGCTTGTGAATGCCTTATTGAAAACTGGAATCCAGTTGTTTACAAAAGTAAAAAAGAAGATGAGAAACAAATTAATAACAAGCGGAAAATTTAGTTCAAGCTTGCTTGGAGATAGATAAGAAGTTTGAGGAATATTTTCGCTTTACCTTCCGTTTTCTCGAAAAAACAAGTGAATTTCGCCTGTTAGAAAGAAACGGAGAGATAGCGGAGCAATTTCTTGATTTTGCAGATCGGTTTTGCCAAAAAGCTCAAAGCCAACTGCCTTTGGTTGGCTATAATAAAGCAAGGGCTTCTTTAGAAATACTAGGTGAAGAGCTTGCTCAAGAAAGAAAGAGGCTGGAGGAATCCCAGAAAGCAGGGAAGGTTTTCTAGTAAAGCTTGGGTTCTTTAGTTGGTAGAAAAGGAAAAAAGAGGTATAATTTTTTCCTTAACTAACCAGAAAGGACCCAACTATGGCCATCCCCTTAAAAAAATTTCGAGAAGTCGTTTTTGTGCTTCTTTATAGCCAAGACTGTGGCCAAGTGAGCGAAAAAGAGCTTATTGAGCTTGTGATGAAAGAGCTGGCGGTTACTAAAAAGACAGCTTATTTAGCTCTTAAAAAAGTAGAGCTTATCCAAGAAAAAAAAGCTGAGATTGATGATTTAATTGCAAATACGTCGCGTGAATATCGTTTTGAAAGAATTCAAACGGTGGAAAAAAATGTTTTGCGCCTTGGAATCTACGAGATGCTATTTGATGAATCCATTCCTCCCAAAGTTTCCATAGCGGAAGCTATTCGGCTATCGCGCAAATTTAGTACTCCGGAATCAGCCACTTTTGTGAACGCTTTACTTGATCATATTTATCAGACTAAAGAAGGAAATGCCTGCGACAATCAGGCGATTATAAAAAGTGCGGCTGAGCTTGCTCAAACTGAAGAGGTGGTGCAAAAGTTTTTGCAGGCAGCAGAAAGGGGAGAAGTCCTGCGAGCCCCTTTTGAGGGTGAAACTGAGGATGAAAGCGATAGGGAGGAGTGATGGATTTTCCCTTTGCTTGCCAACAAAACAAGCTTTTGAGTACACTCAGTACTCTTGGAATCGGAGGACCTGCACGCTACTATGTGGAAGTCGGGGACATCGCTTCCATGCAACAAATTTTAATGTTCTGCTCCGAGCAAGCTCTTCCTTTTTTTATATTAGGCAAAGGTTCAAATTGCCTATTTGACGATGCCGGTTTTGATGGGGTAGTCATCCACAATAAGATTGGTTTTTTTGAAAATCCCCAAGCTGGGCTTTTCCGTGTAGGAGCGGGTTACAGTTTTTCTCTTTTAGGTGTTAAGACAGCTCGAGAAGGATGGTCCGGTTTAGAATTTGCCTCGGGAATCCCTGCAAGTGTGGGAGGAGCCGTCTTTATGAATGCAGGCGCTAATGGCTGGGAAACCTGCGACTCCCTACTTGAAGTTGAGTATGTGGATGAAAGAGGACAGCTTTGCGTTTTTTCAAGGGAAAAACTTGAGTTTTCTTATCGCACTTCTCCTTTTCAACACATGTCTGGAGCTATTGTCGCAGCTTCATTTTTTTTATCTCCTTTAGATTCTGCTAGACAAAAACAATTTCAAATCTTAGATTATCGCAAAAAAACGCAACCATACGGTGAAAAGTCTGCCGGCTGTATTTTTAGAAACCCACCAGGTGGCCATGCCGGCGCTTTGATTGAACAAACGGGTCTAAAGGGACAAGCGATTGGGGGGGCTAAAGTCTCCTGCATGCACGCAAATTTTATCGTAAATGAGGGTAATGCGCGTGCGCGAGAGGTTTTAGAATTGATTGCTCATATTAAAGAGGAAGTCTTAAAACAGCAAGGTGTGGAGCTTGAAAGCGAAGTACGCTACATCTCCAGCCTTCCAAAAAGCATATAAAAAGAGAAAAAATGGATGATTTCCGTGCAGACATGCATTGCCATTCAACGTGCTCGGATGGGACATGCACTCCAGAAGAATTGGTGGATTTGGCTGCTAAAAATGGTTTGAAAGGTTTATCGATCACGGATCACGATAGCATTAAGGCTTATCAAAGCGCCCTAGAACCTGCAGCAAAACAAGGCATACAATTGCTTTCTGGCGTGGAATTTTCTGCTCAGCAAGATTCTGTAAATGTCCATATTCTTGCCTATGCTTTTGCTTTTCATGATTCGCTGATTGCCGAATTTTGCCAAAAACACACGGTTCGCCGTCTAGAAAGAAATCGAGAAATCTTAGATCTTTTAAGAATGCATCGCATGCCAATGAAAGAGCAAGACGTGTGGGATTTGTCTCCTCAAGGAACTATTGGTCGTCCCCATATTGCTTTAGCCATGATCAATTATGGGTATGTGAAAAGCTTGCAAGAAGCCTTTAAAAAGTATTTAGGAGATGGAAAGCCATGCTTTGCTTCTGGTAAACCTTTCTCAGTAGAAGAAACCCTAGACGTTATCCACAAGGCTAAAGGGCTAGCGATTATTGCCCACCCTCATCTAATCGATCATGCTCCTACGCACAAACGCCTCTTGGAGCTGGATTTTGATGGGATTGAATGTTACTACGGGAAATTCCCAGCACATATGCATGAAAAATGGCTGGAGATTGCTCACAATAAAGATTGGTTGATTTCGGGAGGGTCTGATTTTCATGGAAGTATGAAGCCGGGGCTCAATTTGGGCAATTCTTGGGTAAATGAGGAAATTTTTAATCAGTTTTATAGCCATCTTCAGGCCAATTTAAGGGAGTGTCTATGAGTTATGTAAAGTTGGTTAAGCGTTTATTTGCAGAAACACATATAAGAGGCATGAAGCTTGGTCTTTCAAATTGCCTTCGTTTGCATCACGCCATGGGGCGCCCTTGCGATTCATTTAAATCTATTCACATTGCGGGGACAAATGGAAAAGGATCCGTGACGGCAAAAATCGCAGCGGGCCTGCAAGCTGCCGATTGTAGGGTAGGGCGGTATGTGTCTCCTCATGTTTCGACATTTAGAGAAAGAATAAGCGTAAATGGAGAGATGATTTCTGAGGGCGAAGTTGTAGAGATTTTGGAGCAACTGTTTGCTGTTGCCGATAAAGAAAAAATATTTCCCACCTTTTTCGAGTTTACCACTTTGTTAGCTTTTTGCTTTTTTGCGAGAAAAAAAGTGGACATGGCTGTGCTCGAAGCCGGCTTAGGTGGACGTTTAGATGCCACCAATATTGTCCATCCTATTCTTTCGGTGATCACTTCGATCTCAGCCGATCATACAGAGATTCTGGGCCACACTTTGGAAGAGATTACCAAAGAAAAAGCCGGAATTATTAAATCCCGCATTCCTATTCTAATTGGACCTTCTGTCCCTTATGCCCTGATTCAGCCTCTTGCAGAGAAGTCCAACAGTCCTTTATTTTCGGTTTCAGAAACCTTTGCCAATCCGGAAGAAGAAAATTGCGCAATTGCAAAAAAAGCGCTTCAACAGTTGCAAGTGAAGGAAGAGAATATAGAACAAGGACTTATGGCACGCTTACCTTGCCGGTATGAAAAAATACCAACCAATATCCCCATTTTTTTAGATGTGGCTCATAATCCTGCGGGAATTGAGAGCCTCTTGAAAAGAGCCAGGAAAGATTATCCTGAAATACCCTTTCATATTGTGTGCGGGTTTTCTCGCAATAAAGATGTGCAAATGTGCCTGGATTTGATCGCCCAAAAAGCAAAGCACATTTATCTTGTTTCCTCTAAAGGGGAGAAAGCAGCTCCCGTTTCGCAACTTGAAGCGATTATTAAAACATTTTCAACCTTTCCCGAGGAGATTCATTCCCACCTAAGCATCCAACAATCCGTTAGGCTTGCCGTGCAAAATGCTTCCCTAGATGGAGGAATGGTGATTATTTGCGGAACTTTTTATATCATGCGCGATGCACGCATAGTTTTGGGAATTAATGAACCGGTAGACCCTCTAGAACTGCGTGATTAGAAAGGTCTCTGTTGTATAGCTAAAAAGGGGCAATAACTGCTTGAAAAAGTGTATGGTTATTGGGAGGCAACCTAAAGTTTAGTTTAGTAGCTCGTTGAGTCCAATTTTACTTTCCCATGGAAGATCCAATAAATGGCGATGGTATACGCCAAAACTAGTGGAATTCCAATCAGGGCAATTAGGATCAAAATGCCTAAAGTTTTTTCAGAGGAAGCTGAGTTATAAATCGTCAAACTAAGGCTTGGATCATTAATAGAGCGAATAACATCTGGATAAGTGCCTACAGCGTATAATAACATCAAAAAAATAATATTAAAGCATGAGGAAACAAACGCTAACCCATCTTTCCCTTGATTAATCTCCCGAGGAATATTTGCAATGGCTAACATATTTCCTACAGCAAGTAAAAAGAAAATAGGTCGTTCTTGGATTGTTCTAGTCATATGTGGCATATAGATGAGCGTAGCCATGGTCACCAAAGCATAGGTGATGATGAAAAAAATAATGCATGGATTAATCCAAGCACGGATTTTATCGTGAAGTTCTCCTTCTGTTTTCATCAAAATAAAAATGCCGCCATGCATACAGAACAAGGCGATGGCCATTATTCCAATTAAAAGCGTATAAGGATGAAGAAGAGAAGAGAGATCTCCTGTAAACTCTTTTTGATGATCGAGTGGAATCCCCCTAATCAGGTTTCCCAAAACAATGCCCAATGTCCCTGCAATAACTAAACTTGCAAAACTAAATAACACATCCCACATCCATCGCCACCAGGCCATTGGACGTTTACTACGAAATTCAATCGCCACGGCTCGAAAAATAAGCCCTCCCAAAAGAATCATGAGGGGAACGTAAAAAGCAGAACACAACGTTGCATAGATGTCTGGAAAGCCTGCAAATAGGGCTCCTCCAGCTGTGACCAGCCAAACCTCGTTGCCATCCCAAACAGGACCGATTGAGTTGAGCATCAAGCGCCGCTCTTCATCCTTTTTGGAAAACAAGTGTAGCATCCCTACCCCTAAATCAAAGCCATCTAAAATTGCATAGCCTGTAACCAGGGTGACAAAAACGGTAAACCAAACAAATTCAAGGGAAGAGGCATTAATCATGTTGCAGCTCCTTTACGTAGGCCTGAAGATGATGATAAGGACTTGCGAGATCTTCTTCTATGGGGCCATGCTTGATTTTTTCATTGAGTAAATAAATAAACAAAATAAATAAAAATAGATACACAATCGAAAACATGATAATAGATCCGAGAACTTGATTGGCTGTAACGGATTTGGAAAGCCCTTCTGATATACGAAGTAAGCCTTGCACAATCCATGGATACCTTCCCATTTCGGCAGCCACCCAACCCGCTTCATTGGCAAGTTGAGGAAAGAGGACCGATACCACCATGGAACGTAGCACCCACTTGTTGGTAAACAAGGTTCCTTTCCACCACAGATAAATAGCCACACCACTTAAAAAAAACATGCATCCCCACATTGCAATCATCAAGCGGTAAACTTGAAAGACAATCGAGACATGGGGCCAATCTTTTTCGGGGACTTTATCTAATCCTTGAATTATAGCTGTAGAATCTTTAAAAGAAAGATAGCTTAAGAGCTTTGGAATCGCAATTTGATAATCAACCCGTCTCTCCTTTGGATTCACTATGCCAAAAAGGGTTAGGGGAACTTCGCTTTTAGTCTCAAAAAGTCCCTCAAAAGCAGCAAGTTTGGCGGGTTGGTTGTGTGCAACGCCTCTAGCACTCATGTCACCTAAGATAAACTGTAGGATTAAGGAAACAAAAGCAATGCTTAACGCAATTTTAAGGGAACAGCGAGCAAAATCTAGGTGTTTTTTCTTCAAAAGATAATAAGCCGAAACACTGATGACCAAAAACATGCCTGCCAACCATGCCCCCACAAGAGTGTGAGAGAGCCGATGCATAGAGGATGGATTAAAAACCATGGCCCAAAAGTCGATAATTTCAGCGCGAGCGTTTAGCCCATCACCTACAATGTGATAACCTGCCGGCGTTTGCATCCATGAATTGGCTACCACAATCCAAACAGCGCTGAAATGAGCTCCTAAGCAAACCATAAGAGTGGAAAAGAAGTGTGTCTTGGGTTTCACACGATTCCACCCAAAAAGCATGATTGCTAGGAAACCAGACTCGAGAAAGAAAGCGAAGACACCTTCTGCAGCAAGAGCACTTCCAAATACATCTCCTACGTACCGAGAGTAAGTCGCCCAATTTGTGCCAAATTCAAATTCCATCACAATTCCGGTAGCTACGCCAATTGCAAATGTCAAAGCAAAAATACGTGTCCAGTACTTCCCTATTTGGAGATAAATAGGATTCTTTGTTCTTAGGTAAGCGCTTTCCGCACAAACTAAAAATAATCCTAAACCTATACTTAGGGGAGGATAAATGTAGTGAAACATGATAGTAAGGGCAAATTGAAAGCGGGCGAGTATTTCAACGTCCATTGGATGCGATCTCCTCAATCAGAAGGCTAAAGAAAGCAATCTAAAGAATTTAGGATTTTTTTAGGAAGATGCTTTTTTATTTTAATTAATGTAGTGGGTGAATAGGCAAAGTAAGAAGAGGCATTTAAATGGTGGTGAATATGCTGTCGACCCCTACTTGTTAAAACAAGGATTAGCAAAAAATGCCTTAAGAAACTTAATAGAAGAGGCTTTTAGGCAAAACATTCTAATCAAATACTCTTAGCCCTTTCGACTTGAAAAAAAACTTCATTTGCCGATGGAGCAATGAATAAGAGAGATAGCATTTTAATAAGGAGGGGAGGTTCATGCCTTCTTTTTAGATCTTTCCTCTCCCATTTGCAGTCTATCCTTCTTCTAGAAGAAGATATTGCAAACAAAACAGTTTCTTCGATAGATCTTGGATGTTTGGAAGGTCTAATTGAAAGAGGATTAGCAAAAGGTGATCTCACAAGTTCTTCTACCTAGCCTTTTTTATCAAAAAAGATTCCCTTTGAAAAAACAAACCATTGCCGAGCATTTTATCGAAGGGATAAGAGATGAGCCGTTTGCACCAAAAGCTATTTAAAGTTAACCGCTAAAGAGCAGATTGATTTCCCTTCATACAAGCTATTAAGGAGAGAGCTTAGTTTTTTGAAAGCTTGCCGTTCATCGAAACGAGAAAACGTGGAAGATCTTAAGAATTTTAACGAGCAGGAAAGGAGCGATTATGCATATTATTCATTCATAGCAAGCGATGGGGAAAATTTTGAGTGCTCGTTAATCTCCTTTTTTGCATTATCCTCTTACGAGGAGCCTTGCTTAGCAAAATAGACTTTAAACGACCTTATATTTCTTCTTTTAAATTAGGTTGGATGTGCGCAAGCCTTAGGTTTGTAGAAAAAATTTAAAAGGCTTAATCGATTGTATCCTTTCAGCGGCTCGGATTTTTTTCAAATTTTTTTGCTGAGTGATGAATATTAGACGGTTGCTTACCTATTAAACTAGGAACTAATTCAATCAATTTGCCACTAAATAAATTGTAAAAATAAAACTGAAGTAATAAAGGAATTAAGGTTGATTTCAAATGTCTAAAGCTAAATTAATGGGAATTTTGAACGTCACTCCCGACTCATTTTACGATGGCGGGCGGTATAATGATCCGGAGACGGCTGTGACGCGGGGCCTGCAAATGATAAAGGAGGGCGCTGATATTCTAGATATTGGGGGAGAATCCACACGGCCCGGATCTTTTGCTGTGCCTGAAGCAGAAGAATTAGCGCGCGTGATTCCTGTTATAAAAAAGCTTTGTACCCAAACAACCTGCGTAGTGTCGGTTGACACCATGAAACCAGGGGTCGCCGCTGCTGCAATTGAAGCAGGGGCTTCGTTAATTAATGATGTAGGAGGTTTTAGCCTTCCTTCTATGCAAGAAATTGCCGCAGCATACGATGTGGATATCTGTGTGATGCATATGCAAGGGGAGCCCAGAACAATGCAAAATAATCCTTCTTATCCGGAAGGCGTGGTTGCTCATTTGATGCATTGGTTTGAGAATCGAGTAAATACCTTAAAAAAAAAGGGGATAAAAGAAAATCGGATCATTCTAGATCCAGGCATTGGGTTTGGAAAAACGGTTGATGATAATCTTCAAATTATACAAAATCTATCCTTGTTCAAGTCGATGGGTTTTCGTGTTTTGTTGGGAGCATCACGCAAGTCTTTTCTTTCTAAAATCGTGAATAAAACTTCTGCAGACGTTTTGCCGGAGACCCTTGCTGTCCATGTCATAGGTTTACAGCAGGGAGTCGATATCATTCGTGTGCATGATGTAAGGGAACATCGTGGAATCATAGATCTCATGGAGAGATTTGCTTAAACGAGGTCAGGTTAGATGAATGTATTTCACTTTATGATTCCAGGATTGGAAATCATCATTATCGCTGTAATGGTCTATAGCCTCCTGTCTTTTTTCTGGAATACGCGGGCGATGGATCTGATTTTAGGCCTGCTCGCCTTTGTTGCTGTTTATGGGGGAGCCAAATGGCTTGATTTTCCCGTGGTACAAAAGCTCATGTTGTATTTTATCAATGTGGCTGTGATTGCGGTGTTAATTATTTTTCAGCCTGAGCTTCGCTTAGCATTGTCCAAAATGAGTGTGAAAGGGAAAAAATACCGCGAAATGACTGAATTTGACAAGTTTCTTGATAGTATAGCTCAAACTATTTACCGTTTATCGGAAAGAAGGATTGGCGCCCTTGTGTTATTTGAAAATCAAGATTCCTTAGACGAATTTGCGAATAAAGCTGTTATTTTAAATGCACGGTTCTCTCCAGAATTGCTTGAATCAATTTTTACGACAACTACCCCTTTGCATGACGGTGCAGTGATTATTCGTGGAATGTCAATTTTGTCTGCGGCTACTATTTTACCTTTAGCAGATGATAGTTTACAGCTTTCCAAATCCATGGGAACAAGACATCGTGCGGGTCTCGGAATTAGCCAAATTACAGATGCCCTTATCATTGTTGTCTCTGAAGAGACCGGAAAAGTCTCGATTGCTCGTGAAGGCATTATGACGCGTGGAGTTAAAATGGACCGTTTTAAAGGGATCATTCGCAGTGTGTTTACTCCTCCTAAAACTAAAGTAGAATCAGGTTTTGATTTGATAGGACAGCTTAAACAATGGAATCAGTAAAAGACTTTTTTTTTCATAACTGGGGACGGAAAGCTGTTGCAGTGATTTCTGCCATTATTATTTGGGTTTTCGTCAATCATTCTATCCTTGAAACTAAAACAATCCCCAATGTGCCCGTTAAAATTGTCAACTTAGCCCCTGATAAAACCGTGTTGGGATTGCTCTCCAATGGTATCTTGGAAAGGAGGATGACCCTCACCTTAACTGGGCCCAAAGATATGATTCAAGACCTTGAATCAGGAGATGTTCAAGTTCTTTTAGACGCTTCCACAGCGGACAGTGACGACTGGGTAGTGCGTGTTTCTAAAAAAAACTTAGTGAGTTTGAATCCGGCTATTAATCTTTTACAACACATTACTTCGGTCGATCACTCGGAGTTTGTGATTAAATTGACAAAATTAGTCACCGCAAAAGTTCCCATTTTGGTTATGACTCCCGTGGGTAATCCTCCCGAAGGGTATGAATATTTAGACGTATGGCCACAAAGGCTCATGCATACCTTAAGCGGGCCAAGAGAGGAAATTGAACGTTTAAAAAATAAAGGATTAAAGCTGACATTCAAACTTGATAAAATTACAACGGCTGATTTAGACAAGTTAAGTAATGACCCCTCGCATACTTATGACGATGAAATCAGTTTTGCCGTGCCTGAAAAATGGAAACAGGTTGCCATCCCTTTTCGTCAATATGACACGGAGGAGATTAACGATCCTGAGGCGGCCAATTTGAGGATCGATTTTTTAAGAAAAAAGCTCTTGCCTTTAAAGCAAGAACTTCCTGTACAGATTTTCTATCCGTTTAAGCATAGCGCTGAGATTAACCCGCAAACTTATTTTTTATCTTTTCAGGGCCCCATCCTAGAAAAAAATGGGATTTCAATTTTTTCTGTCCCACTTTATGTAAAGGATGTGAGCCGTTTATTCCTAGATATTATTCGCGATAATTTGCAGATTGTGGTTATAGCTGCTCCTAAGGAAGAGCGAGAGGTTTTGCAATGGAGCGTGGAAATTATTGATGAGCATGCACTAGAAGACACGTATGTTGCTTATTCTATCAGCGGTCTTTCAGGAGATAAAAATGTCTCCCCCCTTTCTTCAAAAAAGCAGGAAGCGTTACTCAGAAAACGGTTTAGAGAATATGCGCAAAGATTAGCCCTTTATGTGACCCCGGATCGCAAATTGGCACTTGATAGCCGTTTAGACGATCGTCAAATTAAAATCCAAATAGGAAAGTAAGAAGTGCCTGCCCAGAGATACTATATTCCTCAGCCTTTTAAGCAAGGAATGCAACTCTCTATGGAAGGACAAGAATTCCATCATCTTGCTCATGTGATGCGCACCCAGGTTGGACAAACAGTGGAAATTGTGAATGGAACAGGTTGGTTTGGACATG
This sequence comes from Parachlamydia sp. AcF125, assembly GCF_018342475.1. Classification (NCBI taxonomy): domain Bacteria; kingdom Pseudomonadati; phylum Chlamydiota; class Chlamydiia; order Parachlamydiales; family Parachlamydiaceae; genus Parachlamydia; species Parachlamydia sp. AcF125. Next base: position 97,621 of record NZ_JAEMUD010000005.1, read on the forward strand.
CTCTCTTAGAAAGATTGGAAAAAAAGAGAGCGGTTTTTGTGGTCCAAGAAGCAATTCAATATGGAAAGCCTTCATTTGAAGTGATTCTTGCTCAAGCTATTCCTAAAATTAATCGCCTTGATTTTATTATTGAAAAGGGGACTGAATTGGGGATGACTCAATTCTGGCTATTTCCTTCTCAGCGTGGGGAGCGAAAGCAGCTTACGGAGCATCAAATCGATCGAATGCAAGCTCTGACGATCGCTGCTTTAAAACAATGCGGGAGTTTTTATTTGCCCTCTCTTCATCTTAAGCCTTCTCTTGATAAATGGGAAAAAAAGCTTCCCTTCCCCGCCCTTTTTGGAGACATTCATCCAGATGCCCCGTCGGGGATTGAAAAACTTAGAGAGGAGCGTTTTCAAAAGGGAATTATTTTTTTCATTGGGCCAGAAAGTGGTTTCAGTGAAGAAGAAGAGAAAATGCTTCAAGCATTGAATGTGGAAGGGGTAAAACTTCATCCCCACGTCTTAAGGACAGATACTGCCGCTATTGCTGCTCTTTGTGCAATTAGTCAGCAACGACTTTAAAGCATGAAGAACGTATCCTATTTTCGGGATTGCGGCTTCTTAAACAGTCGAGAAAGAGGACGTCTTCGAGTGAGAAGGGGCTCTCTTTTCCTACAATCAGTTAAAATAAAGGATAAAAACTTTTTTCACAGAAAAGGGAATTTTCTCAATTTAAAACGATTCCTTTGTAGATAATTTTCTTTTCCGGATCCAATGTAACCATTCCCCCTTCTTTTAAAATCCGCGTGGCATGGGCGGCTTGACAAAGATAAGGTTTGTGAAGCGATTCCATGATTTTTTTAAGGAATTCTTCAGAAACCTCATTGTCGGGAAAATTCTCCAAGATGACCCCTAGCGATTCTTTGATTAAAGGAATATAGGATTCGTCACAGCTCGTGATGACCAGCAACTTGTCTTTGACTTCGTAAGCCTGTTTAGAGTCGCTTGTTAAAGCAAAGCATACGTTTCCATGTACGCGATGGCCAAACCCAATGATTCCTCGCACTAAGACATCTCCAATGCTTTCCACAATCATCATGTTTGTAGTGCCCGTAAATCCAAAAGGAGACCCCGCTGTAACGAGAACAAGGTCTCCATGATTAACATGGTTTTTCTCTAACGCGAAGGCGCTAATTTGTTTAAAAGCGTCTTGAATGTTTTGGACATGTTCGATTTCCTTGCACGGAATCACTCCCCAGTTAAGAGCCATTTGGTGATAACATTTTTCATTGGGAGTTAAGGCGATGATTGGCATAGGAGGACGCAAACGAGATAAAAGTCTTGCCGTACCTCCGCTATTTGTAAAGGTAAAGATAGCTTTGGCATTGGCATTATGAGAAATTTTTACTGTGGCTACAGAAACGGCAGCGGGAACATCGTTGCTAATATACGGCGTTTGCTGATGAAAATGGCGATAGTAGTCAAAATCTTCTTCCGTTTCTTTAATGATCTCTTTCATCATGGCCACAGCCTCTATAGGATAATGCCCAATCGCTGTTTCACCCGATAGCATGACAGCCGATGTGCTATCATAAATGGCATTTGCCACATCTGAGACTTCTGCCCGTGTGGGGCGGGGATTGTGAATCATAGATTCGAGCATTTGGGTAGCCGTGACAGACGGTTTTCCGGCAATATAGCATTTGCGGATCATCATTTTTTGCAGCCTAGGGACTTGACTTAAGGGGACTTCAACGCCTAGATCCCCGCGTGCAATCATAATTCCATCAGCAACTTTGACAATGCTGTCGAAATTTTGGACTCCCTCGCTATTTTCAATTTTGGCAATAACTAGGATAGAGGACTTTTTTTCTTCTTCTAACAACCTTTTAATGGTTAAAACATGGTCAGCGGAGCGAATAAAAGAGGCGGCTATGATATCGATATCTTGTTGGCAACCAAAGCGGATGTCGGCAATATCATGGTCGGTTAAAGCAGGAAGATTGAGAGAGGTATTAGGAACATTCATTCCTTTGCCAGAATGGATAAGCCCTCCGTTAAAAATTTCCACTACCACACCGTTTGGAGTCACTTCTACAACCTGAGAGGAGATGTAGCCATCGTCAAACAGGACTTGCATTCCGACTGCCAATTGATCGATGATTTCGGGCGGAGTGATAGAGACTTGATTAATGTCTCCCTCAATAGGTTCTTTAACAAGTAGCCATCTTTGACCTGTTTTTAAAAATTGTTCTTGATCTTTAATACGTCCAAGCCTAATTTCGGGGCCTTTTGTATCCAACATGATCGCAAGAGGAGTATCCAGATTTTTGCGCGCCTGTTTAAGTAGCTGAATCGTTTCTAAATGCTCTTTATGCGTTTGGTGGCTAAAATTTAAGCGAGCGACATTCATGCCTGCTTGCATGAGAGCTTGTATTTTTTCTAAGGAATTAACAGAAGGTCCTATTGTACAAATGACCTTAGTCTTCGTAATCATGGGTGTGCTCCGGGTGTATATCCCTAAATTAACAGAAGCAAAGCAAAAAATCCAATACACTTCTTGATTCTAAACTGAAAGTCCATCATGATAGATAAGCGATTTAATATAAAAATTTTTGCTGATAAAATATGCAGGTTGATTGGCTTTCTCCAAAAAATGAAATTCTCATAAATCCCCACTACCCTAAGCAGGTACACGAGAAAATTGCTGAAGCTCTTCAGAGTTGTTTTAATTTAGATAGCCATGTGTGTGTGGCGACTTCTGGCTCCACAGCTGAGGCTAATACCTTTCCTAAAATGGCTTTGCTTTCAAAAGAGGGGATATTGGTTTCAGCTCAGGCTGTTAATAAGCATCTGGAATGCAGCAAGATAGATCGTTGGATACATCCTTTACCCGATTTTCATGTAGGTGGGCTAGGGATTTGGGCTCGAAGCTTTCTTTCAAACTCTACTGTTTATGCGTTTAGAGAAAAATGGAATCCGCATGCTTTTTGGGAATTTGCCACTCAGCACGAAGGGACGTTAACTTCGTTAGTTCCTACGCAACTATTTGATTTAGTTACCCATAGGCTTTCTTCACCTCCAAGTTTACGAGCTATTGTGGTAGGAGGAGGAAGATTGAATGAGTTTTTATATGAAGAAGCGCGCGCATTGGGTTGGAACGTTTTGCCTAGTTATGGGTTGACTGAATGTGCTTCTCAAGTTGCGACTGCCAGTTTAAGTAGCTTAAAAAAAAACCATTACCCCTCTCTTTCTATTTTATCCCATGTGGAAGTTTCGGTTGATAGAGAAATGATTGCTTTGAAGAGCCCATCCCTACTTACATTTTATCTTGAGTCGAGCCACCAAAGCATAAAACTTGTCGATCCCAAAATTGAGGGAATTTTTCGGACTGAAGATCGGGGCAGGATTGATAATGATAATCAAGCCTTAGAGGTGCTTGGGAGAGACCAAAATTTCTTTAAAATTGGGGGAGAAAGTGTTAATTTTGGAAATTTAGAAAAAATTTTAGAGCAAACCAAAATGCACCTTCAATTCAGTTCAGACGCGGTTTTAATCCCTTATCCAGACGAGCGATTAGGATACGTGATACATCTGGTTGCCGAGCTAGATTCTCGCCAGGTGGAATATCTGACAGAGGGATTTAATCAGGCGGTGTTGCCCTATGAAAAAATCCGGAAAGTTCATCGCGTAAAGACCTTTCCTCGATCTCCAATAGGGAAGCTGCTGCGGAACGCGCTTTTAGAAATCCTTGGGTAAAAAGATTAACAAAAATTAATTCTATTGTTTATTTATAAAAAAGTTTACACGGAAAATTGGTAAAGCGCGTACATACTTGTAATTTGGAAGGATAATAGCGGGATGAGCGGGATAACCTCTAAAATAAATCACTTAAATAGCTCTGAAGACTTTAAGGCGCTTTTAAATTTAAAAGCTTCCCATTTTATTTTGACAAAAAGTGGGCATTTAGCTAAGTCAAAATTTTTATGGAGATTTTCCGATGCAAAAACAAATGAAGAAGTTAATAGACGAATTAAAAAAGTGGTGAAAGATTGCATTTCTACCATCGAAATTTGGCAAAAAGAGAACGAAGAAAGACCATTAAGCGATGAAGAATTAATCAATGTCTATTCCAGAAAAGAGATTAAGCGTATTCGCCAATTTGAAAACAATATGCGCAAGATATTTGAAAAGCGGTTACATCCTTTTCTGAGGCAAAATACAGATTTGCGCTTATTATTAGCGAACAAGGAATTACAAGGGTTTTTAAATTCCAGATTGAAGGAGCTGCGCAAAAACAAGGATAGCATTCCAGAGGCAGAAAAAGAATCGCAAAAGCTAACAAGGCAGATTGAAAAAGCAAAATTAGCAGCAAAATTGGGCCTCATCACGGCGGCTAATAAAGGGAAGACAGGCTCTTATTTCGTTGAGTGGGTCTCTATGCAGAAAGGAAGCGAGGGAAAACCCGCTTTTAAGAAAATTGGAGTTTTTAAGCTGAGTAACAAAGAAACCTCGTGGATAATTCGCTTAAAAAATACATTTAAACAGCTGTTCTTTGGACAACTTTTTTATTTAAATACTAAAAAACTTGCTCAATCAAAATCTGAAGCCGCAGCTTTTGAGATTTCACAGTTTTTGGGTTTTCAAGTCGTTCCTGGGGCAAGGGTTGTAAAGCTTGGGAAGAAAACAGGTACCATGCAACGTTTTTTGGATGGGTATCAAGAAGCTAGAAAGGTTAAATATTTGTTTAACGATAAAGCTAATTTTACCGAGCAAGGGTGGCGGCAGTTTCAAGAAATGACTTTGTGTGATTTCTTGATTGGAAATTTTGATCGACATGATGATAATTGGTTGATTAAAGTAAATGAAGAAGGAAAAATTCACGATATAAAAGCGATTGATAATGCCCATAGTTTTCCGGAAAAAAACATCTGGCTCATTAAAGTGGCCGCTAGGAACCAATATAAATGGCGCCGTTTTCCGATTGCTGAGTATGATTACGATCCAAAGCTTTTAAGCGAGATCCGTTATCGGTTAACTCCCCTAAAAGTCGAACAATTAATTTCCTCCATCGATGATAACCTTCCCGGCTTTCTCAGCGAAAAAATGATAAAGCTTTTAAAAAAAAGAGCGAAGGTTCTTTATTTCCTGTCTGATCCTGAGCGGAAAGCCTTGACTCCGAAAAAGCTTGCTTATTATCGCACTGCTTCCACAATTAATGCTCTCTTAAAAGGTACAAAAACTAAATAAGTTGGCGGGAGGCTTCTTGTGACCTTCTGCCATTTTTAATTAAACTGGCCGCCTCCTGTTTTTCCTGGAAAATAGTGAGCTGCGAAGGGGAAAAAACTTGCTCTTCCTGCCAAAATCTTTAAAACTTCCCGCAAAACATCCAAATTTTGCTTAATAATCTATCCGCGAAATTAAAAGCGACTTAAGAGAAGTGCAAAGTTTTGGGTTAAGAGGTTAATTATTTAAGGCGATTGATTCTCAACCTGAAGAAGGGGTTTTTGGCAGATAAATAAAGTCGCCACACCACCAAATAGGGGAGTTAAAGTAATCTGCTGGAAGCCTTCTTCTTGAAGCATGCGTGAAATCTCGCTAGGTGGGACAAAAGTGTGAATGCTAGAGCAAAGATACTGATAGGCTGCTTTATTATTTGTTAACCATTTTCCCAGCAGAGGAAGAATTGTTTTAAGATAGATTTGATGGCCAAAACGCAATAAACGATTTTGAGGTCTGGTGAGTTCTAAAATTCCAAATCTTCCTCCTGGTACGAGAACCCGATATACCTCACGAAAACACTCTTGAGGATTTTGGATATTTCGAATTCCATAGGCTAGGGTGGCCAAAGACACGGTTTTAGCTTCTAAGGGGATTTTTTTGGCATCTGCTTGTAGATAAGAGATGGGGTAACGCTCAAATCCTTTTTGCAACGATTTTTCTTTTGCGCACTCTAACATTTCTTGGCAAAAATCGAGAAGATAAACTTTCCTCATTTTTTTAGATTGGGCTAAGTAGGTAAAGGCAATGTCACCTGTCCCGCAGCAAAGGTCGAGAAAAACCTCCGATTCATCATCCCTACGCACATGCCGCACTAACTCTTGATTCCATTTTTTATGCATTTGAAAAGAGAGAATGGCATTTGTCTTGTCATAGTTTTGAGCAATGCTCCCAAACATTTTTTGAATGCTTGTAGGGTTATCTTTAGTATATTTGCTCATTTTTTTTCTCATCTTTTTTGTCACAAAGATTGCAGCTGAATTGGTCGCCACATTCACTATCTTTTTTTCGAATAGGAGCTCTCCCGCAAGATCCCGGTTTTATTTTAGGTTTCCCCGTCAAAAGCCATCCAAGCCCTAATAAGAGAAGGGCCACCATGATTGCCAAAAAAGCGATAATTAAAGTGATAGTAAAATCAGGCATCCATTTCTCCTATTTATCCTCTTATTCTTCCTGCTCATCCTCGTCCTCATAGCTATCAAAGTCCTCGTCGCCTTCTTCCTCATTTAAATCATCCTCAATGACAGCCATTTTTTTGGTAGGCTTAGCCTGTACTTTTGAATTTTTCTTAGGGGAAGGTTTTAAGGGCACAAGATCAACCCAAATGGGAGAACTCCAAGCGATATTCCCATCTTCTTGGATAACGCGTAGATAGTAGTAAACGAATGGGGGTTTCTTATCTTTAGGAGTGATGCACACCTTACTTAAAGAAGCCATATCATCATACGTGAAATTCAAAAAGTAAGTATTTGATTTTAAGGTGTGAATGACAGTCCCATTTCGAATGATTTCTACAGATTTTAAAGGCGCAGTGCCTGCTACATAACCTGAAATGTGCCGGTTAACAACCAATCCATGTTTTTCAGAAGTGTCCATTTCACTACCCATCGGCATGCCGGCCAGATAGAGACCTACAATAATTCTTTCACCTGTAGTCGCATAACAAGAGCGTTTATATAAAGCTTCCATCAATGCATTTCGGGAGTGTTCTGGAGCGATAATTCCTGTTAAACCGGGTGAGTATTGGGTTTGGTCGCCTCGGAAAAACTCTGCATAAATGCCGCGATCATCTAATCCACCTGCCACAAATCCGAAACGATGGTTATTTTGCAAGGCTTTTTGGATAGAGCCCTCTGCTGTTTCTTGCACGCCCGCTTTTCCTTGGGCTTGGATGGGGCGAGGATTGCCTTCTTTCTTTGTACATTCTGAAGATCCCCAGGCATTGTATATTTCCACCACTCGTTCAAATTCAGGATCAAACTCTTTAAAATTAAAATCAAACCCTTTTGCCATTGTGAAGCAGGGAATAGAGATCAGTTCCTTAGGAGAAAAGCTTTTATAAATTTTTTTCAAAGAATTATACTTAGTATCCTTTTTACGCAAAATTTGCTTGCCTTCTTTTGCATAAACGATTTGCCTGATCCCTTCTTCGGTAGGTTCTCCTTGCCATTGGAAGCCCAAAAATGTGGTAAAGCGGTCGGTTTCATCAAATTCGGCAATATTTTGCGTAATTAATTTCCATACTTCATTAGAAGTTTCTTCAATATTTTCAAAACAGGATGTTCCAAAAAAGTTAAAAGCTTTTTCGTCCCGGATATGGCGTAGGCAGTTCTCAATATTTTCAGTGGAGTCAATTCTCTCTGATTCTCCATGCAATAAACCCCAAAAAAGGCTTTGGCTGCTTTCAGAAAAGCATTTAATCGGAGAAGATTTAAACACTTGGTTGGTTTTTGTATTCAAAAGCTGGATGGTATAAATTCCAGGTTCGTTGAAATAGAGATTAGGCAAGGTAATAAAACCGGTTTCTGGTACGAAAAGCTTCCAGGTAAGGTTTTCCCGCAGCTGTTCATAAGAAAGCTCGATGAGGGTATCTTCGGGGGCATTGCTGGTTAAATTCCCAAATTGGTCTTCAAAACGGACGATAACATCAAAACGTTTGTTGCGCGTGACGAAAGAAGGCGTAATGACTTTTAGAGTACTTAAAGCATTCCCTCGAATATCCAGGGAAAACACTTCTGGATCTTCGTAATGGCCTTTACCACTCGGATCAACATACAGGAGGAAAGAACGTCGTCTTTGGGCTGTCGTTTGCGCGCGCGTTCCTTTTTTGTAACGAGAGTCGTCATCTAATTTGGGTGCTCCTACAATAAATGTAATGGTTGAGCCAGCTTCAACCTTGTCTGGAAGTGTAAATTCAAACTGCGGGGCAAACCTTTCGGGAATTTCGATTTCAATAGCTGTCAAGAGCTTTCCATTTTCCAGCTCTGCATAGATAACATTTTTTCCTTTCTTCAAATTAGCTGAAGGGATTTCCCAATCAATGTCTCGTCCTTCGCTCATCAAATCAAATTTAAGACGGGTTTTTTTTGGCAACGCAACAGCAGTTGTATAAATAAATTTCCAAGTGTTGACCTCCCCAGCATAAGCATGATGAGGGTCGCAATAACAAATAGATCGACGCATGTCCGGGAACTCCAGTATAAATGAGTGAGTCAGCAGTTTGCCTTATTTTTGTTTCTTTTTCAAGGGACAAGAATCGCTTCGGAGAAAAATTAAAAAACTTTCTAAGTTGCATATTCGATAACCCTTTATCGCAAATCAGGGGTACAAGGGAGCTCTTTTTCGATTCGTTCAGTCCAATCTCTTGCTAAATTTAAAAGAACACTCTTATCGAGGATGTTCGGAAGAACGGCAACTCGCATTTCTTTGCCGGCTTGTAGACAGAGGCTTTTTCCTCGCTAAAAAATCATGGGCTATTTCTTTCCGCTTTTTTAAGCGTTTCATGCTTTCTTCTGCCGCTTCAATTCTGGTTTCTAAGCGCACAGCAAAAAATTGCTTTTAAGGCATCCATAGGAATAAGGATCCCTTTCACCTTAAAAAGAAAGGATTTTAAGCTTGCGAGGAAATTTCTTTGAAATGGGGAATAGGACGCAACTTAACTTTTTCTACACACCGATCGTTAGATTGCAGGATTTCGATTTCAAAATGGTCTCGATGGATAATAAATCCTTTTGAGGGAATTGCTCCCGTGCAATGGAAAATGTAGCCGCCAATCGTGTCATATTCGCTCTCTTGGGGGATTTTGATGTCTAATTGTTCATCGATGTCCAAGATACTCATGCGCGCGTCCATAATCCAGGACCCATCAGCCTGGGGAATAAAGAGTTCTTCTTCATCGTCGTATTCGTCTGCGATATCCCCTACGATCTCTTCTAAAATATCCTCAATCGTCACAATTCCTTCTGTCCCACCATATTCATCGACGATAATGGCTAAGTGGACTTGCTTTTTACGAAATTCTTGCAAAAGGGCTGAAATTTTTTTTGTTTCGGGGGAATATAGGACGTTTTTTTGAATGGTCTCAATCGGAGCCGCGATAATCTGTGGATCTTTATTATTTTGTTCGTATTCCATGTATTTGGCCATCAGATCTTTATACATGAGAACCCCTACAATATTATCTACTGTATTGCGATAAACGGGAATGCGGCTATAACCTTCTTTTTCTAATAATTTAATGGCTTCTTTGATGGTTGTTTCGACGGACAGGCTAAAAATATCGACACGGGGTACCATCACTTCACGGGCAATCCTTTCCTTAAACCCCAGTACGGATTCAATGAGTTTTTTATCATCCAAATCTAGTAATGGGCTTACCTGGGATTCCTCAATAAGTTGTATGATCTCTTGTTTGGTTTTAGGAGTAGGTTCATGTAAATGATTAAAATACACCGTACGTGATAATTTTTCTGAAAATTTCAGAAAAATGGATGAAATAGGAAAAGCTAAAAAAAGAAAAATAGAAGAGATAAAGCCTCCCAGACGCCACATGGGTTGGGGAAAGCGGGTTCCTAAAATGCGGGGGAAATAGTCGGCGATTAAAAAGGAGGAAAATAGAAACAAGAAAGCTAAAATGATCGCTCCTCCTAAGGCAAAGAGAGAAAGTTCCCCCTTTAATAGAGCTTGAAAACGTTCGGGGAAAATTTCTAATAGGAAAAGAAAAATAGAAAAGGCGTAGCAAAAACGGCATAAGTTTTGAGCGCTTGTAATGGCAAAAAACAAGGCATCCTCATGGTGTTTCGGGAAAGCGTACTGGTGAAAACGGTGGTAAAAAAAATAGGAAGGGAAATTTTCGAGTTTGCTGTTAATTTTGTGAAGACGACTTAAGGCGCTATTTAAAGCTGTTAAAAAAAAAGCTCCGGCTAAAAAAAATAACGAAACTGTGAATGTAAGAGCAATGGACAAGATTCCTCCTGAGAAATCAGTTTGGTATGGGGTTTGAAAGCAAGCCTAACGTGGCGAGGTGGTTGAGATGCTTTTTCTCTGCGGCTCGCATGGCGTCACGGTCCGACTTTTTGATATCGTCATATCCTATAAGATGCAGAAGCCCGTGAATAATATACAAGACCGTTTCCATATAAGAATCTCCTCCATGCTGCTCGGTATATTTAAGAGCGGTTTCAGGGCATACGAAAATCTCTCCTAAAACCCGATAATGCATTTCTTCGGGACCATCCAGGGGAAAAGAGATGCAGTCGGTGGAAGTGGGGTCATTAAAATAGTGGCCGTGCATTTCACGCATTTGATTATCTGAAATGAAGTGGACAGAGACTTCGTGGCATATTACTTTTTCCAAACCGATAACCTCTTGAACAATTCTTTTGATAGAGGTTTTGGGGAGTTTTAAGAGCTTTTGTCGATCTGTGATACGAATCTTCACGCTTTTACCGCAGGTGATTACCAAATGGTTATATTATCTTATAGAGAGAATTGTTCTCAAAGTTTTTGTTGGAGAAAGTACAATTAAAAAGGAGGGTTGCAAAAAAATTAAACCCAACTTAGTTGGGCTTAATTATCACGGAGACTTAAATATGAAAATTATTGTTGAATAAGTGTTTTGGGAAGACCTGTTACACGCTTATTTTCACCATCTTTCCAGCGGCCTAATTTACGCAAAACATCAATTCTTTCAAATCGTTTCAAAACATTACGCTTAGTGGCTACTTTGCTTGAGCTGCCGAAGCTTGGGTGTCTAGACATAAAAAACCTTAAAGTTGAATATTCAAATTAGAAATTACTTAATTTTAGGAATGAACGCTGTTTTTGCGACATCTCCTTCAAGAGCATTCGCATGTTCTTTATACCCTAAAGTTAAACGATCTTTTAAGGGACCTGTCTTTTCTTGGGGAGGTCTGTGCTTTCGAGGAAAACGAGAGCGTCTTTCTTGTTGCTTACTAATTCGAACCATTTTTTTCTCCTAATACATAAACTGCGTTTACTATACTGCAATTCTCTAAAGTAGGCAAGCATTTTCTTTCTTAAATCGCGCCAAGGTTTTTATTAAACTGCGGTGTCCAGAATCCCTTCCATCCTAGCTCAGAAAAAAGCTTTGTAGGATCTAAGCGACTTTCTCAGCTTAGAGAGCGCCTAAATTGTTGCCTCTGGTTTTTTCCTTTACAATTTTTTCAAGCTTTCTTTTAAGCTCTCCCTCTACTTTCTTCTTAATGATAGGTTTAGGCAATTTTTTGAGATGTATCTTCTCTTTGAGATATAGGTCTCTCGATCGTAAAACGGAGGTACACATAGACCTGTCATCTCTCTACTTGCTTTTTGCTGGGTGAGTTGCTAAAGTTTATCTTTTGCAACCGCATATGATTAAGGAAAAGCTATGTTTAAAGACGCCACCTATAAAGAAAAATTGGCTATCTTGAAAAATTGGATGCCTCAAATTATTGAGCCTTTAAAAAAAGATCTTAGAAATGACCATCTTAAAAATGACTGGGAGTTTTTTAAGCGTTACTTTCCGTCGAAAAATTTCAATAAATTAACCGTCGAAGATTTTGTAAGTGCCTATACGCAAGCGATGGAAGAAGTTGAGGCTAAAAGGGCTGAAGAGATCGCGGAATTTATTGCCAATCGGTGGTTAATGCGCAATTCGGAGCTTTATGAATTTTTTGAAGGCAGGCTCACTCAAATTAATCCGAATTTTCAAGAGATCGAAGAGTTATCTTCTGAACAATCGCAAGAAATTTTAGGCAAGGCTTTGATTCAATTTGGCGCATTTCGCACCTATGTTTTTTCTATTTTAAATTCTGTTGTTTTTCCTCAAGGAGTTTATGAAGAACTCAGAAAAAAAGCGGATCAACATGTTGACCAGGCGCTCAAACAGCAAGAATTAGACAAACAAGAACGTTCGCTTGCAGCGATTAAAGACTTTTATGAGCAGCAAATGGCTCGTATGCAAGATAAGTACGAAAAAAAATTAAGCGGGATGCAAAAAAAGTATTTGCAGGATGTGGAGTCTTTAAAAAAGCAGATCTCAGCTTTACAGCGCAAAGTGAACGAATAGTAAGGTTTTATGTCAGCTTTTCCTTTTGCCATTATTCCCCAAGATGAAGACGAGAAGTTCATGCTGGAAGCTTTAAAACAGGCTTGGAAAGCTTTTCAAGCAAAAGAAGTTCCTGTAGGAGCCGTCTTAGTCTATCAGGGAAAGGTTATTGCCAGAGGTTATAATCAAGTCGAATTACTGCGCGATGCGACAGCCCATGCCGAGGTGTTGTGTATCACAGCAGGGGAAGCTGCCCTATCAAATTGGCGGTTAGGCCAATGCAAACTGTATTGTACAATAGAGCCATGTGCGATGTGTGCTGGCGCTATGTTGCTTTCTCGGGTGGAAGAATTGGTTTGGGGAGCTCCTGACATTCGCCATGGAGCGAATGGGAGTTGGGTAAATTTGCTGAACATTCCCCACCCCACGCATCAAATCAAGGTCAAAAGTGGTATCTTAAAAGAGCCTTGTGCTTCACTCATGAAACAATTTTTTCAAATGCGTCGCTTAGAAAATACAAAAGTAAATGGGATTTCTCAAGGTGAGTTGGAAACAGGTTGAAAAATGTTTAGATGAAATGATCGAGTACCAGCAAAAGAATTTGCTTGCTCAGGCAAGGCAGCTAGTGGAAGGACTGACGAGCGAGGATATTCTGCAGCCTAACGATTTTCCAGCGTTGGAAATAAACCCTTACTTCCGTTATGAAGAGGGGGTGTTAGCTGGATTGCAATCGGCGCGCATCGCTCTCTCGGCATTAAAAAAAGAGGCCTCTCATTAGGCTCTCTTTTCGAGAATTTTTGGGGGGCTTGAGTGTTTGAAATGGCTCAATCACTTGCTCAATTTGCTGGATAAACTCTAAGGCTATTTGGTTGAATAAGTTTTCTTTTTGCTCTGCGGTTAAATCGGCAGCAACTGCGATTTTTTCAGCTAGGAAGAGCGCTTCATCTTTAAACTCTAAAATTTTCTAATAAGCCTCTTGGTAAGATTGCTTCACCGACATCGAGCGAAGCCAATGCTCTTTTTCTATCGAAAAGAAATGTTTAAGTCCAAATTCAATCTTCTTTTTTTAATATACCCCATTTAAGCGTTGCTTGGCTTTAGTTAGTTGATGAAAAATAGCTTCTTTTTCGGGGCGCATGAAAAGGCTCCTACTAAAAGCACTCACAGAGAATAAACCAGCTAGCGAACAGATAAATTCTTTAAAAATGGCTGGGGCTAAAAATTAAGCTATACGACCAAGTTAAAGTTTTAAAGAAGGTGATATTGGCAAGCACAAAAAAATAATCCCTAACGGCAAAAAAATCGCCTTATAGCATAAGACGGCTTTTTTACGTGCCGCCGTAAGGCTGAAATGGGAAAGAGGATCGATTGCAGTCGAGCTTACGACGAAAGAGATCAAGCTTTAAGTAGCGTAAGGGATCTTTCCACCTTAAAAAATGGAATAATTGAGAAACCTTTTTGTTTTTTTATATTGCCCGCATTAACCCTCATATTTAAAAGCTTTTTTTTGCTAATTGTAATATATTTTATTTGAAAATTTAATTTAAATCTAGTTTAATTAAAGGGAATACTCATGCTTATTTAAGGCTGCCATTTTAGTGTACAAAATTAAAGGGCAGGCTAAGCACTCGTAGAAGACCATCCGAGAATTTAGAGCCCAAGGATTGTGTTGAGTTTATTCGTATAAATCATTTAAATTATTCATCTCTAAAGACCCCTAACTATTCCTTTATGTATAAAGTTTAGGACAACCATTATGAACAAATTTTTGGTAGGATTTTACTCTCTTATGATCTCTCTCATTTCTCTTTCAGTATTTGCACAACCTTCAGAACAATCCGTGCAATCAGGTAGAACGATCTGGATTCTTTTAGGCCCTCCAGGTTCAGGAAAGGGGACCCAAGCCGTACAGCTTTCACAGCAACTACAGGTGATACATGTTTCTACAGGGGAACTTTTACGTGAGCATATCAAGAAAAAGACCTCCTTAGGAGAAAAGGCAGAGGGGTACATTCGAGCCGGAAAGCTGGTGCCCGACGAGCTGGTAATGGAAATCTTATTTGATCGAATTTCCAAACCGGATAGCCAAAAAGGGGTATTATTAGATGGGTTCCCGCGCACGCTTGCCCAGGCCGAAACACTTGAGAAGCAATTGAAAGGGAATGAGCGTATTGTTGTCTTTAACTTAGAGGTACCCGATCAGGTAATCGTGAAAAGGGCTGAGGGACGGTTAACTTGTACGAAAGGGAGCCATATTTTTAATCGCCATTTCTCTCCCCCAAAGAAAGAAGGGGTTTGCGACGTATGTGGGGGGGAGCTCACGCGCCGTGCAGATGATGATCCCCAGGTTGTTCAACAAAGATTGAAAGTTTATCATGATCAAACGGCTCCTCTTGTGGAATTTTATCAAAAAAGAAAAGCATTAATCTCTATTAATGGAGAGGCGACGCCTGATCAAGTTTTTGCAAACCTCATGACCCATGTCAATGCTTTAAATGCCCAGTAAGGCCCCTATGCAGAGCTAAAAGCTTTAAAGCCTTTAGCTCTGCAAATAATGGCTAAGGGATTTTTTAGAAAAAATACGATGTTTTTTAAGATCGCAGACGGTTTTTAACCCTTTTTGCGCTAAATTTTGTGAGACTTCTTTTAAGAGTTGCTCCCGGTAATCCAAGCATTCTTTTTCAGAATAGACGGCGGGATCGAGATTGAGTTGCTCTCGTTGTTTAATGCTTGGCAAAAGGCCTAGTTCCCAATAATCTACCACATACCATAGAGAAAACTTTGTTAACGCTTCTAGAATAGGAATCTCTTCATCTAAATTCTCCAATCCCATCAAAGAATGTTCTGGTTTAAACATATTCTCGAAAAGGTGGATGACTTTAGCAAATAATCCTGTGGGAGAAGTCGCTTCATCGCCAGGTTGCCCCAATTGGTTTAAAACTTTTTGGACAGAAGTTTTAGCAAAAGTAAGCTTTTCAATTAAATCAAGGCGCGGGGTATTCCAGGTGAGTTCGAGAAGCGCGTTCAAAGAGCTTAAGCAGTGATGAAGTTGAAGAGAAGTTTTTTGGATTCGGTCTAGATAAAGTTGAATATCGTCCGGAAGGGCTGCGGCTTCTACAGCATAGATTTCCATTTCCAAGTAAAATGATTGGTTCAAGAGACCCTCTATCTCAAGAAGAAGATCTTGCGTTAAGAGAGTAATATGATGCTGGACAGGCTCAGCCATCCCTTCTTGTTTGAGAATCTGCAATTCTTGAGGGGCGGCTTGAGCTAAAAGCTCGCGGAAGATGAAAGGCCGAATTCCTACCATAAGCGGGGAGATTTTCCAAACTTCCTTTGTTTCAAGCATTTGCCTATGCTGTAATAGATCGAGCACTTGTGCAGCATTTAGCGCCTGGCCTGCCTGCTCAAGACTCTGCCGATTATACAATCCATTAATGATGGCTCTGGTTTTTTGTTTCCACTGCTCTTCTTTTCCTTCTCCTAGTAAAGAAAGGGCATAAATTAATTCTTGAGAAGATAAATGGGGCGCTTGTTGGGTTAAGTGGTTTTCAGTAGAGGCAATCAAGTTTTGAATATATTGCTCCGATTTCTCAAAAGTCATTAAAAAACCTCCTATACTTTGCCTTCTTATAGACCTTTTTTAGTAGGTTTGGAAAGAAAAAAACGGGTTTTATGACAACTGGATAGTAAGCATGCATAATACATTGAAGGCTAAAGAATTATATTTAGCAAGGTGATACCTAATCTTGAAAATTAATCGACTTTTTCCATAAAATTTTCTCTAATTAGAAGTAGAGGACAACACAGATGATGTTACGATTAGACCCGTTTGCCTATCTTCCAGAAGAGGTTAGCTTGCGGATTTTAAGCTTTCTAAAATTACCTGAAATCGGGATGTGTTCTCAAGTATGTAAAGAATGGGATCGATTAGCCAGCGATAATAGCCTGTGGAAAAAGGTGTATCCAGCAATGAATGTAGAGGCGGAGACCGATCTAAAAAAATATTTAATTAAACGAGTTGTGCAATCTCAGGATGAAATTTTGAGACAGGCGGAAAAATTTGTAAAAGAAAGCCTGCCGGGCCAAAAAGGGCAGTTTGTTTGCGTTTTTCCTTTTAATCCTGAATTTAGCGTGGTGATAGATCTAGACCTCTCCTATCCCCATCCAGCAAAAAAGAAAGGGGGAAGAAAAGATTTTTGCCTTTTTGCGAAAGTACTTCCGAAAGAATCTCCCTCAACGGTTAACCAGTTTTCTACTACCGTGCAAAAGCGAAGAAAATTAAGAAAAATTACCGCCAATTATCCGCTAGACTTAGAAAATACTTGCATTCGCCTGGCTGAAATGATTCATTTCTTTTAAGCCTCGAAGGTGGGGGCGGCATCCCCCCCTATCCACTTCCTAAAACCCGGATGAATTAATAGTTGTAAAAATAATTTTTTGCCATTTGAGAATTCAAATAGCAGAAACATTCTTCCCTAAAGAAAATGGCGGTTAGAGATATAAGAGAGTTTACCAAACGGCATGGACGCTTTGACCACATGAATTTCTTGTGGGTCTACCCATTTTTTGCTTAAAGAGCATTGAATTTGCCGTTTTTTCAAATGCACAGCAAGGTTACAGTCTGCAGGTAAAATGACCGTTTGGTTTTTACATTCCGCGCGCATTTTTTTAGCGATCTCTAAACGAATATCTCCTTGAGTCCCGTCGAGCTCAGTAAATAAAAATAAAGAAGGGCGTGCTTCATCTAGGAGCGTCATGCAGCCAAAATAGCCTAGGGAGTTTTCATTATAGCGGTGTTTACCATAATCGTGAGGAGACGTATTTCCCAATCCAGCAATAATGACGTCGCAATTTTTCAAGAAATTTCCCAAAGATGGAGACCAGGCGCCTCCTGAGTAGTACCCACATTTGATTTCTGAATAGGGAGCTTCCAAGAGTCGTAAATCTAATCGAATGCCTAATGTCTGAGAGGTTTTATCTTTTGCCACAGGAAAATAGTGGAGAACAATATCTTCATTCAGCTCAATTTTTTCCATGTCGGTTGAATCCACAAATAATTCAAGGCTGTGAACCGTGTTTCGCTCTTGCTTAAAGTGGGGTTTTAAAATAAGAGAGAGTTCTTGATAAGCTTTTTGATTTAAATAGTAGTGGATGATTTTCGGCTCTGTATCTAATCGATTCACTTTGTAGGCTAAGTCATAAATTTGCTTGATGCCAGCGTAGCAAAGGGGGCGATCTTGGGTAACAATCACATAATCAATATCGCGAATATGCAACCCTTGTTCATGAAAATGATGTAAGAAATGGACGCCAGGATTAATCGCGATC
The DNA here is from genome assembly GCF_018342475.1 of Parachlamydia sp. AcF125. Lineage (NCBI taxonomy): Bacteria > Pseudomonadati > Chlamydiota > Chlamydiia > Parachlamydiales > Parachlamydiaceae > Parachlamydia > Parachlamydia sp. AcF125. The sequence goes on from NZ_JAEMUD010000005.1 coordinate 115,264, forward strand.
CCTTTTTCGTTCCAACGCAAATAAGAACCATATGTTTGACTATGTGGAGTATCCAAAAAAGGAAAGGGAGGTGGTGTATTTCCGCTCAAAAGAACTAGACAACCATCCTCAAGCTGTTTTCTTCTACTTAAGAGATTCTTATATTCGTTTAAAGACTTCGCTTGTAAGTCATAGTAATTTTGAATTTGAAGACGCAAAGGCTCCTCTCCTTGCAAATTGGGAGTCTCTTTTTGGGAGGAGGTTTTAGAGAAGGAGGAAACATCTCCTTCGGAAATAACAAAAGATCTCACAGGTTTTTCTTCTTCGTCCAAAAATAAATCTTCCGAAGTATCCGAATGACTTTCAAAAATATAGTGAAGCTCATGTGCCCTTCTCTCACCAAGAGGGATAGCTAAATCGTTTGTAGAGGATAAAAGGGAAGCAGAGGAGTCTCCATTTTCTAAAGTTTGAAGTTTCTGCTGGATTTCCTGAACACTTTCTCGATGAGAATCGGAAGGCAATAATTCTTTAAGAAGGTTAAGCAAAGAATAGTCATTTGGAAAAAATTTAAGGGCTTTGCGGCTAAAGCTAATCGCTTTTTCTTGATTTCCAATAGACTTGGACACAAAGGCAGAGGCACGATAGCAAAAAAATTGGAAAAGAGGAATGGCTCTGGCTTGCAAATAATGTTTTAAAGCTAAGTCAAACTCTTGTTTAAAAAAGGCATATTCTCCTTTAAAGAACTCCTGATAAGAAGGGTCTTCGGTCCACTCTACCTGCTGCTCTTCGATGTATCTTAATAATTCTTCTAGAGCGCCTTCTTCTTTATTAAGGCGGATGGCATAGGTTTGAATTTGGTCTAGATAATTTTCGAATTTTTTTGTATCGACTAAAACTGTCATCCTCTTCACCTCTCTCTGAATATGCGATGGCATACCGTTTGTTTCAGAATGCAGTATAACTCGACGTTAATATTTTTTGCCTACCTTTTTATTCGGCAAGCTAGTTGAGAGTAAGGGGTGATTTAAATAATTGAGTTGATTTTTTTATTAATAAACTCACTTTATAAGTAAAGTTAATTCCTGTCGAAGATAAGCTTGAGGCTAACATTCTTGTTTGAACTCAAGCGGCTATAGCATGGTGGATTTATCTTTAGCTTTTTGCTACAAAAATTTCGCCCTTAAAATTTCATCCAAAGGGTAGGCAAAAGATGTAGGAACGTAGGAAAAAGCCCTTTATTTTTTCAACCCGCTGGTAAAAAATTTAACCCCTACTAGCTCGAGGTTATTCTTTAAAGTTCGGGTATCAAGATTAAATTCAAGTGGGAATTCGTAAGGGCTCTCCCACTTTTAATGCATCGGATTTTAAACGGTTGTATTTTTTTAAAGTCTCCACATCAACCTTGAAGCGCGCTGCAATTTTCCATAAAGTATCCCCTTCTTGTACAAAGTACAACCGATTGGGAGAAGTGGGAGTGGCTTTTTTGACCACGACTTTTGCAGGTGGCTGTTTCACCATAGGCGCTATCGGTACCTCTTTAGCAATCGAGGTTTTTTCAATCATGGGGGGTATCGTAGGCTCTTTTATTTTTACTTCGGCTACTTCCTGGGTCCCACTTTTTTGGGGCATAAAACGGGCTAATGCGGCTTGATGCGTGTATTTTTCGGGAATTGGTTCACCTGCCTGCTCGTAGAGACGGCGAGCGGCGAGCTCCCACACAGCATCGCTTCTAGGGCTAGCCAGAAGGTCAAGGGCGAACTGCTCTGTAAGAGGGCTCTTTTCTTTGAGTAGCCGTAAAACTTCTAATACATGACAATCATTGAGCTTTTTCAGCGCAAATAAACCATCTGTCTTTAAAATCAATTGAGCAGCAGTAGGGGAGTTTTGCTGAATATAATCGAGTAAAAACCGTTGCCTGCGAGCTACAGAAAGGTCCTGAGAAACTTTTTGTTGTTGTAAAAAAGCCGAAAGCAATAGCCAGTTTCCCTCAATCAAAACTTGCAAAAGCTCTTTCTTTGGAATGGCCACCTCAGCGCGATTGAAAAGCATTTCGACAGCTAAAAATTCTTGGGTTAAATAAAAGGCATCAGCTAGGGAAGGATCATGTTGTCCCTTTGCTTTTTGCAATAAAAGAAAAAGCCCCTCTGAAGTCATCGGCCACTGTTCAGTGAGAGCGTAGCGCATAATAGCCTGATAATGAACATCTGTTAGCCCAGGGTAGACGTAAATTTTTTCTGTTTTTTTTCCTGATTCACTCTCAAAAGCGATCGTCCTTTGTTGGGCGGGTTGAGGAAGGCCCAATAAAGCTTTAGTGAGATCGAAATAATGAAAGGTGACAAGGCAGCCTACAGCCAAATCTCTTTGTGTGTATCCATTTTCGACCAGTTGTTTATTTCCAAGTTTGGTTAAAAGCTGTTGTAAGGACATTTTTTGGAAATGGCGAATCATTTCGCCATTGCTTTTGTCCATAGCTAAAGGGGGTTGAAGAGAGTGCAAATCGGCAGGCTTTAATTCACAATAAGGAGTGGGCGGGCGTTCTTTGACAACCCAGTAGATAAATAGGGCAGTAAGGCCAATATTCAAGGCAAAACTGAGAATCAAAGCTTGGCTTAATCTTCGAATTTGATGAAGGTATTTTTTAGTTGTGGACATGGGTTAAGAGAGAGCCAAAAATAGTTATGCAGCGTTTAATCTTTCTTCTAAGGCATGGAGTTCATCGCGAATACCTGTTGGAAGTTTATCCCCGAATAAATTGAAGTAACCTGCTAGCTCTGCTACTTCTTTTTTCCATTCTTCTAGGCTGACATGCAATAAAGCTTCGACAGCCTCCTTGGAAATATTTAATCCAGTCAAGTCCAAGCTATCAGGGGTTGGCGTAATTCCAATGGTAGTTTCAAGCCCTTTTGCTTTTCCAGAGGTTCTGTCAAAAATCCATTTAAGAACACGGCAATTTTCGCCATAACCTGGCCAGAGCCATTCTCCCTCCGCATTTTGACGAAACCAATTTACATAGTAGATCTTAGGAAGTTTTTTTGCTTTTTTGGAATGCCCTATATTTAGCCAGTGTGCAAAATAATCTCCCATATTGTATCCACAAAAAGGAAGCATGGCAAAAGGATCATGGCGTAATTTCCCCACTTCGCCTGTAGCTGCAGCGGTTGTTTGGGAGGAAATGCTTGCTCCAAGAAAAGTCCCGTGGCTCCAGTTAAAAGATTCATACACAAGGGGAACGACTGAGGAGCGACGCCCGCCAAAAAGGATAGCAGAAATAGGAACACCCTTAGGATCTTCCCAAGCCGGATCCATAATGGGGCATTGGGAAGCTGGCACTGTGAAGCGTGCATTTGGATGCGCCGCTTTCTCGTTTGAACTAGGAGTCCAGCTCTGTTTCAGCCAGTTAACCAAACGTGCAGGAGGGCTTTTTGTCATCCCTTCCCACCATACGTCTCCCTCATGTGTGTGTGCTACATTTGTAAAAATGGTGTTTTTGCTAATAGTTTTCATGGCATTCGGGTTTGATTCTACCGAAGTGCCAGGAGCGACTCCAAAAAAGCCGGCTTCTGGGTTTATAGCATACAGCTGCCCATCCTCACCAAATTTCATCCAGGCAATGTCGTCTCCTACCGTCTCAACCTTCCAACCCGGTAGGGTGGGCGTTAACATCGCCAGATTTGTTTTTCCGCAGGCACTGGGAAAAGCTGCAGCGAAATATTTTTTTTCTCCCTGAGGATTTGTGAGGCTCATGATGAGCATATGCTCAGCTAGCCAACCTTCATCTCGGGCGATGACGGAGGCGATACGCAGAGCAAAGCATTTTTTCCCCAATAAGGCATTCCCCCCATATCCACTGCCAAAAGACCAGATCGCACGTTTTTCAGGAAAATGAGCGATATATTTCTCGGTTGGATGGCAGGGCCATGGAATGTCTTTTTTTCCCTTTGTTAGGGGATAGCCTACCGAATGCATGCAAGGGACAAAATGCCCATGGCCTAAAACGTCTAGAACTTTTTTACCTATACGTGTCATAATGCGCATATTGCAAACCACGTAAGGTGAGTCTGTAATCTGAACTCCAACGTGAGCAATATTGGATCCCAAGGGGCCCATGCTGAAAGGGATCACGTACATCGTTCTTCCAGCCATACAACCTTTAAATAAATTTTTAAGGGTTGCAAGCATTTCACGAGGAGCTTTCCAATGGTTTGTAGGACCTGCATCCTCTTTTTTTTCGGAGCAAATAAAGGTTCTTTCTTCGATGCGCGCCACATCCGCTGGATCGGAACTGCACACATAGCTATTAGGGCGTAAAATGGGATTAAGTTGCTGCCATTTCCCCTCTGCCATCATGCTTTGGCAAAGGGTTTCATATTCTTGTTCTGAACCGTCGCAAAGGTGTACATGTTTTGGCTGGCAAAGTTGAATGGCATCTTGAACCCACTGAATGAGAGCTTTGTTGCTTGTCCATTTCTCCAAAAAATCGGTTTTAAGAGCCATTATGTTTCCTTACCTCTACCTGCAGAGATTTCAATCTAGGAATTTGCCATGGATTTACGTTTCTTAAACTTGTCCAAATACTCTAAAGCCTTGCCAGTTCCTAAACAAACAGAGAGTAATGGATTGGGAGCTGTAATAACGGGAAGACCTGTTTCTTTAATTAACAGTTTATCTAACCCTTTCATCAAAGCACCTCCCCCCGTAATAACCATCCCCCTTTCTACAAGGTCTGCTGCAAGTTCTGGAGGGCATTTTTCCAACGTTAATTTAACATGCTCAATAATTTGCTGATTAGGCTCGGCTAAGCATTCCCGAATTTCCACCGAGTTAATTCTTTTGGTGACAGGAAGACCTGCTACCTGGTCGCGACCGCGAACTTCCATCTCCAGTTCATTCTCTCCTAAAGGATAGGCAGAACCAATGGTCATCTTAATTTCTTCAGCTGTGCGTGGACCAATCATTAAATTGTAGGTGCGACGCATGTAATTGATGATACATTCATCAAATTCATCTCCGGCGATGCGCAAAGAACGGGATTCGACAATTCCCCCCAGAGAGATGATAGCAATTTCGGTTGTTCCTCCTCCAATATCAATGATCATGCTAGCTGCAGGTTGATGAACGGGGAGGTCTACTCCGATCGCGGCCGCCATGGGCTCTTCGATGAGAATCACCTCTTGAGCTCCGGCATGTAGAGCAGCATCTTCAACGGCACGTTTTTCTACTCCCGTAATTCCAGAAGGGACCGCGATGAGAATTTTAGGTCGAAACAAACTTCTAGAAGGCGTCACGCGCTTAATTAAGGCTTTTAACATCCCTTCAGCAATTTCAAAATCTGCTATGACCCCGTCTTTCATCGGGCGCACGGCGTGAATACGGCGTGGAGTACGACCTAGCATATCTTTTGCTTTATGGCCGACGGCTAAGACTTCGTTTGTGGAGGAATCTACTGCCACAACAGAGGGCTCAGCAAGCACAATTCCCTTGCCTCTGACGAAGACGAGGGTATTGGCGGTTCCTAGATCGATTCCGATATCATTTGAAAATGCTCCTCTAAATTTATTGAGATGCCCGAAAGCAGAGCGGTACATTGTGTCAAATGACTCTTTCAATCCAGATGGGTTTTTTTTACTCATAATTTATTCCAAAGAGTGAATCTGATTAAGTTAAACTTGCAAAAGCTCCAACACTTCTTCCCAGGTCAATTTGGCAATCGCTTCTTCGTCGCAACTGACAACTTTTTTGACATGGCCTTCTTTTTGTTGCTGAAGCTGCAAGATTTTCTCTTCGATGGTTCCCAAGGTAATCAGCTTATAGGACAATACCGATTTCTTTTGCCCTAAACGGTGTACTCGGTCTGTGGCCTGGTTTTCAACGGCAGGATTCCACCACATATCATAGTGAATCACTGTATCCGCCCCAATAAGGTTGAGACCTGTACCTCCAGCTTTGAGAGAAACAAGGAAGATGGGGATATTTTCATCTTCGTTGAATTTTTTTACAATATTCAAACGATTTTTACTCGAGCCATCTAAGTATTCAAAAGGAATACCTTGTGAAGATAAATCGTCACGGATGATGTTGAGCATTCGTGTATACTGGCTAAAAATAACTGTCTTGTGCTTTCCTTCGATTAACGTAGGAATAAGCTCCATTAACATATCATATTTAGAAGAGTCGCCTCCTTCAGGTTTTTCCTTGGCAAAAATCGCAGGGTGACAGCAAATCTGTTTCAAACGTGTCAGAGTAGCCAATACATGGATTTGAACTTTATCAAATCCCTCTTTTCTGACAAGCTGGGAGAGTTCCTCTCGAGCAGATTGAGCGTAAGAGCGGTAAAGTTCCTGCTGTGTTTCTGAAAGATGACAATGATACACAATTTGAGATAAAGGTGGAAGCTCAGATAAAACATCTTGCTTCATGCGGCGCAAGATAAAGGGAGAAACTTTGCGGCGCAAGATTTCCAGATTTTTCCCTTGATTGGTATGAGGATTGCGAATATAGCGTTCCACAAATCTGTCGAAAGTGCTTAATAAGCCAGGCATTAAGAAGTCAAACAAACTCCAAAGTTCTTCCAGTGAGTTTTCAATAGGAGTTCCTGTTAAGACTAATCGGTGGGTTGCCTGCAACATTTTGACAGATTTAGCATTGCGGGTCCCTCTGTTTTTAATGTGTTGGGCTTCATCGAGAATGCAGTATCTAAATTTGAAATTTTGGTAGTGTTCAATATCTTTTTGTAGAAGAGTATAAGAGGTAACAACGATATCAAAGTTTTTAATGTTTTTAATGAGCTTTTTACGTTGCGCGGGGGAGCCATCTACAGGGAGAGTTTTCAGCTGGGGATTAAATTTAGAAAATTCTTCTTTCCAATTGTATACTAAAGAAGTTGGACAAACGACAATGGAAATAGAATCTGGATAGTCAATTTTGCTTTGGGTCACTGCGATAATCGCTTGTAATGTTTTTCCAAGCCCCATATCGTCAGCCAAAATTCCGTTAAGGTGCATATGGCGTAAGCGTTCGAGCCAATTGACCCCTTCCACTTGATATTCACGCAATTTAGCATGGATAATTTCGGGAACTTGTTTAGCTTGAAATGTTTGTTTACCAAGCATTTGCTGCTGAACTTCGCGCAATTTATCTGTCATAGAAAACTCAATGGGGAGCCCTTCGAAATTGCTTGCATCCAGACTTGCCAAACTCCATAAAGGTCTTTCTTCTTCATGGTTTGTGAGAAGGTTTATGCCAATTTCATCAAATATTTCGACCACTGGAGCGAGCTTATCTAGGTCGAGTACTAGAATTTTGAGAGTCTTAAAGCTGCTCTCATCCTCGACCCGCGTCTTTCTTTTTGAAGTTTTTCCGCGGGAAAGTTCGATAAATGTTTTTTTAGAAGATAAGCATTCCCAAAGTAAATCAACAGTCACGCCATTTAAATAGCCGTTTACTTTTAGGTCTACTTTATAGGTATCCATTCTTTCTGTTTCGGAAAGATGCAATTTGAATGTGGTATTGTCGTAGATAAACTGATCGAGCAAATTAGATGGGCAGTTAAATTTGACTCGATGTTGATTGCGCGGAATGACTTCTGTCATGAATTCCACAATTTTTTTATCGGACTTACAAACGTGGCAGTGTTGGGCCCCATCATAGGTAAAGTCTTGGAAAAGATCGTTTAAAATTTTCTGTTCTTCCGTTAAATTGCGTGCCAAGATCCCTTCTGGCTTCACGAAAGACATGATCTCTTGAATAGTGAGTTGGCTGGAAGAAGAAGGCACTTTTGTTTGCCCGTATACAAACTCGACGGTAGCTTCTAATACACCGTTGAGATAGTGGATATCGCATTCGGCGACAAGTTTTCCCGTAAAAGGAAGGGTCACGAATTTCTCGATGATTTCATTGTTGCTGACATTGGCAAATCGCATGAGTTCTGGTAGCGAGTTTTCGACAAATGTGCCGAAGAGAGGTTCAGGAATAGTGATATCTCGGACGACTGAGATGTTGCGCAAATGTTTGCGTTTGATCAAGGTAGGAAATCGATAGTAGGTGTGGTTTAAAATCATGCCGGGTTTGCAGCATTCGAAAAGACGTGCTTCTTGTAAAGTCACAATCCCTTGATCGATGAGAAGAGTGGGTTTAAAGAGGATTTTGGGATCTGAGGCAGTAAAATACTCAAGCTCAAATTGGAGATTAGCGGGGGCTGGGGAAAATCGGAGAGGTTCTTCTAGGCTTCCGCTGTAGAGACATGGCATTGTTTTCAGCTTGGAATCATCCGTCAACACGGATCCTGTAGTGCTTAATCGTTGTATGACAGATTCATACACCTGCGCCAAAATTGTGCCAAACGTTTCGCTGTCAAGCGTGGCAAGGCGCTGGGCTCTGTCTACATGGGTTTCAGGAAAGCGGGCAAAATCCATAATGCTTTTAAGGAGGAAGGCGCTTTCGTCATCAAATGATTGAAGAGTAAAATAATAGCGTTTATTTCCAATATAGAGCGGTTCGCTATAGCGTACGGCATTTAAAAAATCCCGAATTACCGGAATGATTAAAGGCTTTGATCGAAAGGGTAAGCGTAAGGCGAGTTGTATTTCGGCCGCATGGAAAGTATCCGACGCATTGCCAGAGGTGGTAAAGACAACAGCTAGCTCGGCTTTATCTAGAGTGAGCTCTTCTTCAGGTAGAAAAAAAGGAGACTGTCCTAAAACTTGTGAGGCGCTTATGTATTCTTCTAATAACTCTTTTTGTTGTTTTTTTCCTTTTCTAACTCCTTCTTTTTGGGCAGCCTCTTTGAATGTCTTGCGCAAAGTGTCTTTTTCTTTCTCATTGAAAGTATGCGTTTTTTCCAAGTCTGTTTCTTTCGAGTATTCCACCACCATTCCGTCAAATTGTTCTTCAAGATAAAAAAGGACGGCAGCTAAATGCTGGCAATCATATTTATAAGGGCAATCGCAATCTGAATCCAAGGTTGAGGAGTCGTGCCGACTAATCTCGATTTCACATTGATATTTATTGTCAAACGCACCAAGAACGCCACAGTGAACGCGAACAGTTTGGGGGGTGAGACTGACAATTTTTGCTGAAACAACCATGCCCTTGGCGTTCAAGTCTTTTCCTTCATTTAATATATTGGGCGAATAGTCTTTTTTTAATTTGCGAAAATTTAGCATTGTCACTCTCTGAAAATTTAGGTTAAAGAGCCTTTAAAAGTGCTCATACAACGGGAAATTTAGTGGAAAATTTGCAGTTTTTCACTATCTTTTAGCTTTTTTCCTATGTGAACGCAATCAAAAAAAGCGAAGAGGCTAAAAAAAAATGCCATTTTTTTTCTAGGATTTTTTTGTGGGGTTTGGTTTGTGTTTGGTATTAATTTTCAATTTGTTAGACTTAATTGCAAGCAAAAGGATTTTTGTTTGGAATAAGTTGGGAAAAGAATACTTTTGGTAAGTTTTGGTATAAAACATTTGGGTGTGGGTAAGGAGGCATGCCAGGATTGGGATGTGGTTTTAATGGGATATAAATAAATGTTTTAGGAAGGTTTTTTAAAAAAAGCGTTGAAGTTAAGACGTCTTGAGAAATATCTAAAAAAATCTTGAAAGATAATTAGCAGGGTCAGTATGGTGAAAATTAAAGAGCAAAATTCTTAAATTCCCCACCGTCGGTTCTAAGTCAAAGTTTCCTCCATTCTTTGGTTTAGAACCGACACTTTTTTTCGTTGTTTTAAAACCTTAATCAAAAAATGTTGCCGAAAAAATCTAGCCCTCCTATACTCGTCGCTTAAATCAAATGAGGTGTAGGTAAAGCCCTACAGAGTTAATTTAGATGTAATTGCGGATGTAGCTCAGTTGGTAGAGCGTCACCTTCCCAAGGTGAATGTCGTGAGTTCGAATCTCATCACCCGCTTATACAAGTCAATGCAAGGTCAAATATAGCGCAAAGTGTGCGGGTGTAGCTCAGTGGTAGAGCATCACGTTGCCAACGTGAGGGTCGTGAGTTCGAGCCTCATCACCCGCTTTGCGATTTTCAAATGCGGGTGTAGCTCAGTGGTAGAGCATCACGTTGCCAACGTGAGGGTCGTGAGTTCGAGCCTCATCACCCGCTTTATCTTATAGAGTATGATATAGGCACACTCGCCAAAGAGGTGCTCTCAAACAACTTCCAAAAAATGAGGTTACGGTGTCTAATAATCAAACAGAAGTCAGCAATGAACATGTAAAAATTAGTCTCAGAAAAGAAGATGGATGTCTTGTTAAGTTAGATGTTCATGTAACCCCTCAAGCCACTCAAGCTGCTTATCAAGAAGCGATCAAGGTTATTGCTAAAGAAGTGTCCATGCCTGGATTTCGCAAAGGAAAAGTGCCTCAAGCGATGATTTTGCAAAACTTTAACTCTCATGTGGAAAAGGAATGGCGCGATATTTTGTTGAATCGAGCGTTGCGCGAATTTATGGAAATGACTCGCATCTATCCATTTACTAAGGAAAGCGTGCAAAAAGCATTGGTTAAAAATGCTCCTCTTGAAGCAGGGGCTGATCTAGTCATTGAATTTGAATCTGCGCCTGCTATTCCTGAAGTTGATCCTCAATCCTTAGAGCTTAAGCCTGTTGAGAAGAAAGAGATTACACAAGCAGATGTGGATAAAGCGATTGAAAACGTGCGCGTTCACTATGCGGACTGGAAAGTTGTAGGAGACCGTGCGGTTCAAGAAGGTGACACTGTTGTAGTGGATGCCTGTTCAGTGGAGAATCCTGAACAAGTTTATTACGCAAATGAATCTTTTAAAGTAGATGAACAGGGGATGGCTGGATGGTTTAAAGCCGCCATAATTGGCCACCAGACAGGTGAAAGCGTTGAGGCTCAGATCGCAGATCAAGAGCCTCCTATGCATATGCGCATTACCATCAAAGAGATTAAAACGCCTATCCTTCCTGAGCTAAATGATGAATTGGCGAAGAAATCAGGGGCTGAAAGCCTAGAAGATATGCGGAACAAAATGCAAGATCAACTCAACAAACATGCAGAGGAAGAGCGCAAATTTGAATTACGCGAGCAAATTCCTTCCCTTCTTTTAGAAAAATATCCTTTTGAGGTTCCTGCCTCTATCGCAAAACAAGAGATGAAGCGACTGATTGCCGCCAAAACAGAAGAATTAAAAGAGACGGGCTTATCTGCTGCTGAAGCTTCTAAAAAAATAGAGGAAATGCGCCCACAGATTGAGAAAGAATGTGTAGACTCTATCCGCATGATTTTTTTAGAGAACGATCTTATCCAGAAGTTTAAGGTCCAAGTATCTGATGAGGAAGTATTTAGAGAGCTATTTACGCAAGTTTACCGATATTCCCAATCCTTGCCTGACGCGCGTGGTTTACTCAATTCGCCTGAGATGCATAACCGTGTGCGTCAACTCTTGATGTCAAAGAAAGTCAAGGACTTCCTTGTCGAGCAAGCTCAAAAAAATTAATTAGCCTAGCAAATTGAAAATGAAGAGCTTAAATTTTCAATTTGCATCGTAGCAAAAAAATAGTCAATTCATGTACAACAAAGGCATTATTCAAACAGCACGCTAAGGATTCGCTATGTCAGATAAAAGACCTATTAATTCTCTAACGCCTTATGTCATTGAAGATACAGCACGCGGAGAGCGCTCGATGGATATTTTTTCCCGCTTGCTCCAAGACCGTATTGTATTTATTGGCACCGATATTACGGATCAAATAGCGAATGTAGTGGTGGCTCAGCTCCTGTTTTTAAGGATGGAAGATCCAAAAAAAGATGTGCATCTGTATATTAATTCCATGGGTGGATATATCACGTCTGGTCTGGCCATTTATGATACATTGCGTTGGATGACATGTGACATCAATACTTATTGCATTGGCCAAGCTTCTTCTATGGGAGCACTTTTACTCATGGCAGGGACAAAAGGGAAGCGTTTTGCGCTACCGAACAGCCGTATCATGATTCACCAACCTTCTGGAGGGGTAGGAGGAACTTCTTCCGATATCATGTTACAAGCCAAAGAGATTTTAGTGCTCAAACGCACTCTGCACGAAATCATGGCATCAGCAACAGGCCAACCTGTTGAAAGAATCGCGGCCGATTCTGAGAGAGATTTTTATATGAGTCCTCAGGAAGCCAAAGAATATGGGATTATTGATGAAGTTGTGACAACCATGAAAAAATAAAAGTGTTAACAAAATCAGCAACATAAATGATTAAGAATGGCAAAAAAAACAAATAAAGAAAATATATCTTGTTCTTTTTGTGGGCGAACAGAAGATGCAGTTGAAAAATTAATCTCTGGTCCAAGCGCTTACATCTGCGACAAATGTGTTAGCTTGTGTTCTGGGATTTTGGAAAAGAAAAAATCGAGAACAAATCATGAATTTAAAGTTTTAAAACCAAAAGAGATTAAAGAACGTCTAGATGAATACATCATCGGACAAGAGAACGCGAAAAAAACAATTTCCGTCGCTGTTTATAATCACTACAAGAGGATTCGCTCGGCCAATACGGACAATAATCCTGTCGAATTTAATAAATCGAATGTCTTATTGTTTGGGCCCACAGGATCTGGCAAGACATTGATTGCTAAAACGTTAGCTAGTATTCTAGATGTTCCTTTTACTATTGCCGATGCAACCACGTTAACTGAAGCCGGCTATGTAGGGGAAGATGTCGAAAATATCATTTTACGCTTATTGCAAGCGGCTGATTATGACGTGAGTAAAGCGGAGCTTGGGATTATTTATATCGATGAGATCGATAAGATTAATCGCACAACCGCTAACGTATCCATTACACGAGATGTTTCAGGAGAAGGGGTGCAGCAAGCTCTTTTAAAAATTGTAGAAGGGACCATTGCGAATGTTCCTCCAAAAGGGGGAAGAAAGCATCCGAATCAAGAATACATTAAAGTGAACACAGAGAATATTTTGTTCATTGTGGGCGGCGCTTTTGTCAATCTGGAGAAAATTGTCGCAAAACGTTTGGGAAGGAGTACAATCGGTTTTACAACCAAAGATAAAGAAATTGTGGATCCCAATAAAAAGAGCGAATTGTTGGCAAAAGTTGAACCTGAAGATCTCATTCAGTTCGGAATGATCCCAGAGTTTGTAGGCCGATTTAATTCCATTGCAAACTGCAATGAATTAACCGTCACAGACTTAGTTTCTATTTTGAGCAAGCCTAAAAATGCGATTGTTAAGCAATTCATGGCCATGTTTGAAATGGAAGGGGTCAATTTGCAATTTACGGATGAAGCTCTTGCTGCAATCGCACAAAAAGCAATTCAAGCAGGAACGGGAGCCCGGGCTTTGCGTATGATTTTAGAAACTATCATGCGCGATCTCATGTTTGATGTGCCATCAGACCCCACTATCACGGAAATTGTGATCGATCACGATGTCGTCGTTGGCAAAAAAGAGCCGATCATTAAACGTACGACGGACGATGAAAAGATTGCCTAGCAGCTAATCACAGCCTATCCTCTGCTATGCAGAGGATAGGCCATCTATTAACTTAAATTTTATAGCGAATAAATCAGGCGTTTCTTTTTGTACAACTTAGGGTTTTTGCCCTTGTATGGCGTAGGCCAAGAGGGTGTTTTATGAGGGGGCAAAGAAGCCTATCGTTTTTCCTAAAAATCCTCCGCAGTTCCTCCTCGCTTCTACGCGGCTCCCTTTCTCTTGAAGGCGACAAAATTTACTTATCTTCTAAGTGAGTTGAAAGCACTCTATTCAGCTTCTGCTATTTCTCGCGTATAATGCAGCTTGTCTTGCGCCATCAGGTTTACGAATGCTTATAGCTGCTGCTTGCAGGGGATGTTTTTATTTTGGTAGGCCTTATGTGCGACAAGGCTTTACTATGAGCTGGCCTTGCAAAAGGTTCACGAGTTCGTCTACTTCCCGAAAGACACTTGCTGTCTCCCTAATCACGTCTATATAATACTCGCGCCTCCTGGTTTCAGGATTTGTAAGAGCCTGGTATTTTTGAAAAAGTTAACCGATTTTCAATTTTTATTCCTTTTTATTTTGTAAACTTTCAAACGCTTTTAGCTTTTTTTATCCCACGTGGATTTGAATGGTTGCCTATGAACCCTTTCATAAATATCTCCCTGTTTTAGTTTTACTATTTTTTTATTGTTTGCATTTTAAAACAAAAGCACTTTAGATATTTTCTTGCTTTTTCATATGAGACAAGATAGGGCATTTTTCAACCATTTTTGCTAGCGTACTTAGCAGGTAGCTTGCCGGCAAATTTCTCTTCTCTCACTTTATAAAAATAGAGATTTTTGTTTAGGGTTTGTTTTTTTTGTTAACTCTTACTTGATTGAAATTGATTGCTTGTTCAAGACTTAACTTAAGGGGTTATACTAAAAAAAGAGTTTTCATGTTAATTATCATGCGTGGAGGCCATATGGAAAAACTAAATTTAGAAGAATTAAACGTTCCACATAAATTTGCTTCTTCTCATGAGAGGGCAGAAGTAGTCCAATTGATTTCCAAAGCCGCCCAGCCATTTGGTTCTATAGAAGACGCCTTTTTAGAAGATCTACTCGCTCGAATTGGAGATGCTCGCCTGGTTTTATTAGGAGAGTCCACCCATGGCACTTCTGAATTTTATCGGATGCGCGCGCGAATCACACAGGAGCTTATTTTAAAAAAAGGGTTTAATAATGTCGCCCTCGAGGCCGATTGGCCTGATGTAGAGCAATTAAATCGGTTTGTTCGACACCTGCCTCACGGCCTAATTGAAAAAAAGATTTTTAAACGCTTTCCCAGTTGGATGTGGAAAAATGAAGAATTCCATGCGTTTGTTGTATGGCTTAGGCACTATAACTCACAGTCGAGCCATCCTCAATCGCCTGTAAATCTTTATGGATTAGACCTCTACAATTTTTATCAATCCGTAGAAACAATTCTTACATATTTGGAGCAAAAAGACCCGCAGCTTGCTCAAACCGCACGCAAGCAATATGCATGCTTTCTTTCTTGGAGAAATGATCCCTCTCATTATGGGTTGGCCACCGCCGCAGGCCTAGCAAAGGGGTGTGAGAACGAAGTGGTTTCCATTTTAATTAAATTACTAGAGAGCTATGCAGAAAATAGAATTCCATATGGGGAAGAATTTGTCTCCATCTTTCAAAATGCTGTCTCAATTGTCGATGCCGAGGAGTATTATCGCAATCTTTACCAATTACAAGCCTCCTGTTGGAATATCAGAGATCGGCACATGTTTCAAACAGTCGAAACGATCCTTTCTGTTCCAAGAAATTCTGCTAAGGTTATCGTGTGGGCCCACAATTCTCACGTTGGCAATGCAGCTGCCACTGACAGCCGCAAGCGGGGCGAATTTAATCTCGGAGAACTGTGCAAAGAAAAGTATGGAGACGACGCCTATCTTATTGGATTTGGCACTCATAAAGGCACAGTAGCCGCTGCATCTTCATGGGGTGGACAGACTGAAATAAAAGAAGTCAGGGCTTCTCATCCCGAAAGTGTGGAACGGCTATTTCACGATAGCCATATTCCCTCTTTTTTCCTCCCTTTAAAAGGTGAGCTCGAGCAAACTTTGAAGATTTGGCTGCCTCAACGCGCTATAGGAGTGATCTATTTGCCCGAAAATGAGTTGAGAAGCCATTATTTACACGCTGTTTTACCTTATCAGTTTGACGAGTATATTTGGTTCGACCACACCCATGCTGTCGTGCCGCTCTCTATCCAATCTAAACCCGGGGCAGCGGACACTTATCCTTTTGGCATATAACATGCTCAGGTGGGTGGAATAAATCAGTCCTCACAGGCTTGTTTCGTCAATCAGCAAAGCATTATCACAGGCAACTATTTGAGAATCTAATTGAGTAATAAGGGGATCGTCTTGATCATCTTCGCTTTCTCCTATATCCCCTAATCTTATCTCCCTGTAAGTTTCTAAGCTATCTCGCAATTCCCTCAGTTCGTTTTCCTCATCAAGCTCTAAACCGATGATGTCTTTTAAGGAGGCTGACGCTTTGCGATGCTCTAAGATTTTATCAATCAGCTGATTGATGTGGTTTTGACAGCGGTAAAGGACTTCCTCCGCCAAATCTTGGTAACATTCTTCCACACTCTCCAACTTAGGGCAGATACGGTCTAATACCTGCTGACATTCTGCCTGAAAGGAGTTAAGGTGGGAAAGCTGATCGCTAGAGAGAGAGCTATTTTTGAGGGTCTTTAGCTCCTCATGGTATTTTTTTAGCTTGGGCAGCTGAGAAAAGATAACAGCTTGTGATTTATCCAGCTGGGATAGAAGGTCGAGCTGGGTAAATAAATCTTTTTCTAGCTCTGGTTCTTTAATATCATACAGTCGCATTGAGGATTGATCTAACTCTGCCAAAATGTTTTCTAAAGTTATTTTAGCTTCTTTGATTTTTGAATCCATATGACCCTCCCATTTAAGTAAATTTTGCCTCTACAGAAGATGGCGATACGCTATTTATCTGAATCGCACTCTCTTAAATGAATGAGTGGCTACTTTTTGAAGAGATAAGCAGCCACCTTAAATTTTACTCGCTTTTTAAATGGCCTGCCCGACTATATTTTGTCTTGTTAAAGTGACCTCAGCGCGGCGATAGGCTCTGCAGGCATTTACTTTACATGCCCCGAAGGGTTCCCATATACTCTCGGTCATCGACTTTATAGGTGGCTTGAGGCAAGGATAGGGAATCCTCCCAAGGATGGATTCAAGCTGAATAGTTGTCTCAAGAATAGGGGCTTCCTTTTTGCTCATTTTTTGCCTCCAACTCAATAAGTTAAGCGATAGGGAAAACTAATTTTATTTTAATCCGATCCTCCAATCGATGGAACCTTTTTTTAGTGGATTTAAAAAAGTGCTCTCTCTAAAAGCTAGGGAAATGGCTTCCAAAGATGTAACTGCACCTTTATCTTGACGAATATTAAACATACACCTTATTTCATCCCTCAGCTTTGGCTAAATGCTTTGAAAGCTCATTAACTCCCCCTCTCGATGCAAAACTTTTCCTAGCCATTAAAAAAATGGCATGCTAATCAGTTAAAAGAACCTTCGAAACAAAGGAAGATCATGCCTCGGATAGAGAAATTCGATCTCCCCCTCTCGGATGAGCATTTCCAAAAACTTAAATTTTTAATAGATGTTAGAGACTGGGCATATTTTACTGAAAAACAACGAGAACCATGCTGGGCTTATATAGCTTTTGATGGTGAAAACCCTGTAGGGATTATTGTAGGGATTAATACCACTTTAGCCCTTTTTGCTGAATTGCACTCATTTTTTGTCCTTCCAAGCTATCGAGGGCAGAAATTAGGAAGCCAGTTGCTTCATCATGCAGAACAGAATTTAATGAGACAGGGTTGTAAATCTTGTTCGTTATTTTTTCGCTTTGACCCTTATAGGTATCAAGCGAATGAAAAGTTTTTATTAGCTAAAGGTTGGAATCAGAGCATTCATTCGGCCCAATTTTTTCTATTTCATTCTGCTCTTTTCGATCCACCTTGGTTAAAACATTCTGTAGAGCCTTTGGTAGAGCCATTTCGGAAAGTTTTTTGGAAAGATGTTCCGCATGCCGATTTATCTGCCTTGCGAGAACTCGAAGAGCAAGGAGCCTATCCTTCTTACGTTTCCCCTTTTAACCAAATAGAAAACATTGAGCCAATTAATAGCCTTGTCCTTTATTGGAAGCAAGAGATTGTGGGATGGCTTCTCACTCATCGCGTTGCCTCGGGGATGATTCGCTATCATGCATTTTTTATACAACCTCAATTTCAGCACCAAGGATTTTCTGTCAAACTTTTATGCGATTCGATCAGGCTGCAGATTCAATCCACTGTACCCTATGCCGTGGTGGAAATTAACACGCAAATCTCCGACCCCACATGGGTGCAGTTTGCCAAAAAAAGATTAGCTCCTTATGCTCAGGCTTTAGGGTTTATGAGGCAAAGCTGGAAAAGGCTTAAATAAAAAACTTTCCCTTTTGAAAACTCTTCTCTTTTAAATTTTGTAGAGTTGCTAAGATTTTTTTCTTTGCTTTTGACATGCCCCAATAAAGGGAGGAGACAAAATGCACCGGTATGTCCTTAAACTAGAAGGTGAAAGTCCTTTACAACTTCTAATAAAGAGAGCTGTTGGGGAAGGCCAGGGAACTTATTGCGAGAAAGTATCGGAAAAAAATGTATCCCCAATGCTGGCCTGACAAACGGGAAGGATAGATGGGGTAGAGGAGGCCCTTAGCAAGAGGATGCCTTGGCATCCACACCCCACAAGAGGTTACCTGTATTTCTTATATCCTCATTCAAGATGAGTTTGTAAATGGGGAAATGAGTGGATGGGCTAGCTGTGATTGGTTAACACTTTAGCGTTAGGTGTTTTATGGAGGTGAGAAGAAACCCCCTCGTTATAGTAGGTTTAGAATAACTAAATTCAATAGAGGAACACACTATCGCGTTATTTCTTCAGCTATCTCTAGGAAGTAAGAAAAAGCCCTAAAAAGCGAGGCGATCTATGAGCCTAAAAGAATACCGCTCTAAGCGGGATTTGGAAGAAAGCAAAGAACCCGTTGGGGGTCAAAAAGCGCAAGCTGGACCTTTGCATTTTTGCGTGCAGAAGCATGCAGCCCGCCGATTGCACTATGACTTCCGTTTAGAATATAAAGGCGTTCTTTTGAGCTGGGCCGTTCCAAAGGGACCCTCACTCAACCCTCGTGACAAGCGATTGGCAGTCCGAGTAGAGGATCATCCTCTCGACTACCAATATTTTGAAGGAACCATCCCAAAAGGCCATTATGGAGCAGGCACCGTCGAAATATGGGATCATGGGACTTTTGCCGTTCCGAATGGAAAAGCGCCTAAGAAAATCGAAAAGCACCTCGAAGAAGGATTAAGGAAAGGGCATTTTACTGTCATTTTGCAGGGGAATAAGTTAAAAGGCGAATTTTTTTTTCAAAAATTAAAGTCATCTAAGGATGATAAGAGTTGGCTATTAATTAAGAGAGAAGACGCTTATGCAGTTGGAAAAGCAGCCGTCGAAAACTCTGCTAAGCAAGCAGAGATGCCCGAATTTATTTCGCCCATGCTGGCTACCTTAACAGATCGCCCTTTTAATGGAGAGGATTGGCTTTTTGAAATTAAATGGGATGGCTATCGCGCTTTGGCCTTTGTGGATGAAAAAGGGGTCCAGCTAAAGTCACGCAATCGCCTCCTTTTAAATGAGAAGTTTCCTTCCATTGTAGATAATTTGAAAAAAATTCCTGCAAAAGTGATTTTAGATGGGGAGCTGGTTGTTTTAGATCATGAAGGCAGATCTGATTTTCAGCTGATGCAAAACTATCAAAAAAAGCGCAAAGGAGCTTTATATTACTACGTCTTTGACCTTTTATATGCAGATGGGCAAGATTTGCGTCATCTTCCTCTCATTGAACGCAAAAACATTTTGAAAAAAATCTTAAACAAAGCGCCTCTTTCTCTTATACGCTTCAGCGATCATGTGATTAACGAGGGAGAAGAATTTTACAAAGAAGCTTCCGAGAGGCAACTAGAAGGAATTATTGCTAAAAAAATCTCGAGCCCCTATCGATCGCAACGAAGCCAGGATTGGTTAAAAATTAAAACGGGACTAAGGCAAGAAGTGGTGGTGGGTGGCTTTACACAACCGCGAGGTTCCCGAAAAAAATTTGGAGCCCTTTTAGTGGGCGTCTACGATGATCAGGGAGCCTTACATTATGTAGGACATGTAGGTGGAGGATTTAGCCATAGTTTATTAGAGGAGGTTTACCAGCAATTATCCCCGTTAACTCAAACCAACTCTCCATTTAAAAATGCTCCTAAACCTAATATGCCTGTCACATGGGTCAAACCAGAATTAATCTGTGAAGTTTCATTTGCAGAATGGACCAAGGATAACATGATGCGCCAACCTATTTTTCGAGGTGTTAGAATAGATAAAGAACCTGAAGAAGTTAAAAAGGAAGTCTCCACACCAAAGGCAGAAAAAAAGGAGGGTATAAGGAAAATAAAAGATCTCGAGCTTACTCATTTGGATAAGCTTTATTGGCCCCAAGAAAATTACACGAAAGGAGACCTACTTGCTTATTATCATGAAGTGGCTCCTTATATATTGCCTTACCTTAGAAATCGCCCTATCACTTTGCACCGTTTCCCCGATGGAATTGAAGGAAAGGAATTTTATCAAAAGGATATAAGCTTTTCCCATCCAGCTTGGTTAAAAACATACCCTGTTAAGCATGATGGAAAAGTGGACCACTATTTGTTGATTCCCGATCTACGCTCTTTGCTTTACGCCGTTAATTTAGGAAGCATTGATTTGCATCCCTGTATGTCTCCTTGCCGAAACCTAGAGAAGCCTAGTTATTGTGTGATTGATTTAGACCCTGAGGAGATAGCTTTTGAAGAGGTGATTGAAGTTGCGGCTGCCACCCACCAATTTTTAGAGAAGGCCAAAATAAAAAATTACTGTAAGACATCGGGGGGGAAAGGATTACACATTTTTATTCCTTTACATTCCAAGTATGACTATGAGCAATCAAAGCAGTTTGCCTATATTATTTCCTTGTGCATTCATAAACAGTTCCCCTCTATTACTTCGTTGGAGAGAAGCCCACAAAATAGGCAAAAAAAAATTTACTTAGATTATTTGCAAAATAGCCCTTTGCAAACTATTGTCGCCCCTTATTCAGTGCGTCCGCGCCCAGGAGCATCGGTTTCTACTCCCTTGCTTTGGGAAGAGGTTAAAACGGGATTAGATCCAAAGGATTTTAACATGCAGACTATCTTAGAACGCCTGGGAAAAATGGGGGATATTTTTAAACCTATTTTTAGCAGCGGTGTGAATATGCAAACTGCCTTAAATCGTTTAAAAAAGCTGCTAGACTAATGGCGGCCAAACAAAGAATTTTGCTTTCTTCACTTACTAGGTTTGCGCATGAATTCTCTAATCCTTTCCCTTTAGCTGCCCTTATTAGCATGCCTGCTTTCTCGCCAATTGAGAAAATTTCTTATACTAGCTTCGGAATGATTTTTTCTGGATAAATATGTATTAGCCTGGGTATGATGAATCTGAATTTTAATTAATCCGTTTAGCAATCAATTATTTACGCTAAATAGCTGATTTGTGTTTGAGGAGAGATCCACGTGAAGAAAGCTTTTGTAGGCCTCGGTGGGAACATTGGAGATAGCTGCTCAATCCTAAGACAGGCTCTGAAGCATATTGAGCAACTTTCGGGTATTGTACACCTCAAAGTTTCCTCGTTTTATTTAACCACTCCCGTTGGTCCCGTTTTACAAAACCATTTTGTGAATGCTGTATGTTGCTTTGAAACGACCTATTCTGCGGAGGATTTGTTGGCCCATCTTCAAGGCATTGAAAAAGCGTTAGGAAAAGTGGAAAAACCAAAGAATGCTCCTCGCATCATTGATTTGGACCTGCTCTTTTTTGGCACTGAAGTGTATACTTCTTCTTGTCTTCAGGTTCCTCACCCAAGGTGGAGAGAGCGGTTGTTTGTTCTAGCCCCTTTAGCGGATTTAGTAGAGGAATTAGAGGTTCCTTTAAAAGATGGAAAGGGGATACGTGTGAATTTACGCCATCTTTTGCATGCATTTCCCAATATACACGAAGAAACCGTATCCTTACTGCAAGAAAAAATAGCGATTTA
Organism: Parachlamydia sp. AcF125; assembly: GCF_018342475.1. NCBI lineage: Bacteria > Pseudomonadati > Chlamydiota > Chlamydiia > Parachlamydiales > Parachlamydiaceae > Parachlamydia > Parachlamydia sp. AcF125. The sequence goes on from NZ_JAEMUD010000005.1 coordinate 136,918, forward strand.
AGTGAGCAAAATGAAAAAAACTACACCCAAGTTAGCTGTCAAAGACTTTTATATTGGCCAAAAACATCTCGTCATTATGTCGGGCCCCTGCGTGATCGAAAGTGAAGCACATACCCTTAAGGCAGCGGAAGCGCTTCAAAAAATATTTATGCCTTTTAAAAATGTGCGGCTCATTTTTAAATCTAGCTATGATAAGGCAAATCGAACGTCTGTTCATTCCTTCCGAGGACCTGGATTAGAAGAAGGATTGCGCATTCTTCAAAAAGTAAGAGAGCAAACCGGATTGGCTGTGGTGACAGATGTTCATTCTCCCCAAGAAGCGGTGGCTGCAAGCCAAGTTTGCGAAATTATACAAATCCCGGCGTTTTTATGTAGGCAAACGGACTTAGTGGTGGCAGCGGGCAAGACAGGTGCCATTGTCAATATTAAAAAAGGGCAATTTATGGCTCCTTGGGATATGAAGAATGTGGTGGACAAGCTGCATTCCACAGGAAATCAAAAAGTCATTCTAACTGACAGGGGAGCCTCCTTTGGTTACAATAACCTTGTCAGCGATATGCGTGCCATTCCTATCATGCAGCAGATGGGAGTCCCTGTTTGCTTTGATGCAACCCATTCGGTTCAATTGCCAGGAGGACAAGGTCACGCCTCTGGTGGGCAAAGAGAATTTATTCCCGTCTTGGCCAAAGCCGCGGTAGCTGTAGGTGTGGATTGTTTATTTATTGAATCTCATCCTGATCCACAACAGGCTAAAAGTGATGCTGCGTCTGTTATGCATTTTAAAGATCTGCCTAAGCTGCTTAAATTGCTTGAACCTATGTATCAACTCGTGCGACAGGATTTGGATGAGTAAACGCCCTTTTTCTTTTTTAAAGGCTTCTTGGTTATTGTTTACTGCTTTCTTTATCACCTTTCTTTTATTAGCGGTTTATTTATTAAAACCAGATCCAAAAGCCGAAGTTTTTTATCATCATTTGACTGGCTCTCAGAAAAATTCCGAGAAAAATGGGTATAAGCTACAGCAACAACGAAAGGGGATGGTGAAAGAAATCCTTTTTAACGAAGGGACACAGTTACGTAAACTTCGCTTAGAATGTTGCGAAGCAGACATTTTGTTTGTAGAGCAAGAAGGAAAAGGGGAAATCCAAGAGCGGATGTATGACGTGATTGGGAGGATGCAAGAAAAGTTGTATTATGTCTTACCCGATGGGCGGCTAGCATACGGCATTCCTAACCATTTTTTTCAGATTGAAGAATTGGATGTGCGAGGCAAAAAAATCTTATTGAAGGATTCCGGAGCCATTCCCATGCAAACCATCAACTATTTTGAAGCGGATATGGCAACTTATACCTTCCGCCATGAAAGGTTTATGGCAGAACAGGTCCAAATGATTCGTTATACCTTACCCTCACACATTTTAATGTATCCTTTTACTGAATCCACCCCAATCATGACAGGAGTAGCTTCAAAAGTAGAATTTTCATTAAAAAATAGAAAATTTAACATACTAGCAAGCCAATTCAAAGGGCGGTTTGAAGTGGCTGAGGCTGCTTTATGAATCCTTTTAGGAAAAAAATTACGCTTATTTTTCTAGTGATAAGGGGTTTTTTAACAGCTTTTGAAACACTCTATGTGGAATCTGAGATCGCCTCCTATCATGGCAAAGAAATTTTCTTAAAAGGCAATGCTGTTGTAGAGCACCCTCTAGGGCGAATCTCAGCGCAACGCATGGATCTGCTTCATGATCAAAAACTCTATAAGCTAAACCTAGATGAGCAAGTCAAGCTCATTTTAAAAGGGGGAGTTGAGCTTGAATGCGGGAATGCTGAAATTCTCTGTAACCAAATGAAAGGAACTTTTAAATCTACTCAGAAGCAGCCTCAAGTCATTTATACAGAGGCAACCACCCCTGATACTTGCTTAATTGTTAAAAGTGGGGAAATGGCTGCTGAACTAACCCGAGAAGGAAAGGATTGGGCGTTTAAAAAAATTCAAGCCCAAGAGAAAGTCTCTATTCATTACAACAACATTTTCACGGCTTTTGGAGAGTTTTTGACTTATGATCAGCCGGGCCTCTCTAAATCCAAAAAAAATCAAGGAAACCTGACTTTGCAGGGGTTGACAAATGAGCAAGAATGCTATCTTTTAACGGGGGAAGGAGATTTTATTAGAGCCCAACGTATGACTCTTGATATGCAAAAAAGATGTTCTTTTTTCACCCAACCGCATGGAGAGTTAAAAGCTATTGCCAGGGGAGGCGTTGTATTTTCTGCCGATTCCTTGCAGTGGAACGATCCTCAACATTTACTGATTCTGGAAGGAAATGTTAACATTCTCCAACCAGGGATTGGGGAGATGACAACGGATCACCAGGTTATCCTTTATCGCGCTTACTTCGACGGGAAATGGCAAATTCGAACGATCCGAGTTCCAGGCAAATGCACTTTAAATCATCATAATCCAAAAAAAAATGCTTTAACTCATACTTTAATTTGTTATGGAAGCCTAGAGGTTGATCGGTTAATACTTAAAGCATTTCTTAAAAGCCCTTTAGATAGTAAGGGAAACGTATTGCGTGAACAGCAAATTCATTATATCGATCCTCTGGGAGAGATTTATGCAGACACTATCACTATTTCTTATGCCCAAAAGCAGGCTATTGCTGTCCCTTCTCTCCTTGTTTTTGAGGGAAATGTTTATATTTCTAATCAATTTGAGGAGGGAAAGGGGACCAACATCTTAAAAGAATATGTTTTAGCTGATAAGGTAGAATATCATCCGCAAACTAAAGAGATGTACCTTTCTGCTCTTCATGGAAAGCGGGTCCTTTTTTACGATAAAATTGATAACTTACAAGTTAGCGCCCCTTCTCTCAAAATTAAGCGTGATCGCCACAAGAAAAAAGATTCAATCCAAGGATATGGGGATGTCCGTTTCAGCTTTATGGAACATGAATTTGATAAGTTAAAAAGCCGGTTTTTGCTCGATAAAAAATAAATGGGGTATAAATGGCAGCCTTGCCGTGTTTACAAGTTAAAAAATTAGTCAAGTCCTATGGTGGAAGAGTTGTTGTCAATGGTTTATCTTTTGAAGTCAACCAGGGTGAGGTTGTCGGATTACTAGGCCCAAATGGTGCAGGGAAGACCACTGCTTTTTATATGACCGTTGGCCTTATTCGGCCAGATAAAGGAGAGGTCATTTTTCAAGGGCAAGATGTGACCCGCCAAGCCATGCATATACGTGCACGCATGGGAATGGGATATTTGGCGCAAGAGCCATCGGTTTTTCGTTACTTAAGTGTTGAACAAAATATTTTGAGTATTTTAGAAGGGCTGGGATTGAGCCGGGTAGAACAGAAGTTGAGACTCGACCAGCTTTTGGCAGAGCTGCACCTTGAGCATTTAGCAAAGAAAAAGGCTATTGCTCTTTCGGGAGGTGAGCGTAGGCGCTTAGAAATTACTCGGGCTCTGGTAACAAATCCCACTTTTTTGATGTTGGATGAACCTTTTGCTAATATTGACCCCATTTCCGTGGATGAAGTCAAACAAATGATTTCCCACCTTTCCAACAAAAATATCAGTATTTTAATCACTGATCACAATGCACGGGAGATTTTCTCGATTGTGGACCGCAGTTATCTTGTTTTTGAAGGCAAAGTGATGCTTTCCGGAACAGTGGATGAGCTCGTACAAAATCCCGAAGCCCGCCGAGGATACTTTGGCGAGCAATTCAGGTTATAATTTAAAAGAGATAATAAAAAGGATGCTCTCCCTATAAAGGTCACAGAGCAGTCTAAATGGAACATGATGAATCCAAATCTGATAATTTCCCTGAAAGACGCTAAAATTAATCAGCCTTTTTATTTAAAAAATTATCTAAGAAGCTAGCATAGCGATCTAGGGCCATTTTTTCTTCAAGGATATTTTAAAAAAATAAGAAGCCTAGGCTACTCTTCTTTTTTCCTTTTTTTATGGGGAGAAGGCGGCCACGAGGGGAGGTTGGATAAGCTGCTGTCGCTATCTTCCTTGTTTTTAAGCCCTGCTAATTTTCTTTTTCTTTTTTTTAGATGCTGTGATTATTGATTTCCCTGAGTTGCCTTAATCCTTCTTTAAAGTTAATTGTGAAGGGCTACTTAAGCTTATTTTTGAATTCTTAATGATTCAAAAGTTCTTATTGGTTTTTTACAAGGTTAAACCTGCTATTTATAGCTTGTTTAATTATTTTGCAATTTCTAGTTTTGTTAAAATTATAACTTGATATAGTCCTATTTATTCTGAGATAATGCCGTTGTTTTTTTTATTTTTGTAAAACCCGATGTTTATTAATTTGAATTTATAAGCTTTCTAACAGGAGGGTTTTTATGTCACCTTTATTTGCCGATAGTTCTGTTGAATTTCATGAAAAGTTAATAAGTATTCAATCAATTAGCGATGCTGACAATCTTTATTTGACGAATAAGTTAACCGGTAGCAAAAAGCTGGATGGGAGAATTATCAGCTGGTTTAAGGATATGATTGCTTGGCTTTTTAAAATTCATCTCGCTCAAACAACTCCCTTAAAAGTAGCTAAAACCGTTTATGAATTTGCTGAAAAAAACCACAGATTTTTAACAAAACACGATCAAGACGTGCTAGCACATATAGTCAGAAGAACTGAGATCAAAGGCCAAAGATATGCTAAAGGAAAAGAGAATGCTTTTAATGCAATCCTTAAAGATATAAAAGGGTTAAAAATTTTGGATATTCCCCAACCTATTCGCGGTTCTCCCTCTAGTGGAGATACGGGTAAGCATGAGAAGAAGATTGCTAGCCAAGTCAGTACGGCAACTTCCGATAATGTGAGCGAGAGAGGTAACGTTTATGAAGAACTTACAGGACGTGACAGGGTGCAAAATAGTTTAAATCCCTCTATTTTAATCCCGTTTTGGCAGAGAAATCATCGGAAAGTTGTGTGCTTAGTTAGGGGTACTGACTTTTCTTTTTATTGTATGTTTGCCATTATTGTGATAGCCTATTTTCTCCTAACACTTTCAGTAAAATATGAACGAACCAATTGTCACTCTACCTAATATTGCCGATGGGGAAGATAAAAGCTCTATTTTGGGAAACCGGATTCGCAAAAATTATCGCCATATTCGCAAATGGGCCAAGCGCACCCATACAAATTGCTTTCGCATTTACGATCGAGAGATTCCTCAATATCCTTTAACGATTGATTTTTACGACGGCCGCTTTTGTGTGCATTATTTTTCGCGGACGCGTGAAAAAGAAGATTTACCTCTGGAATTGCAAGAAGAGACCACACGCGTTTTATCGAAAATTTTTGCCATTCATCCCGATGAAATTTTTTGGAAAATGAGGGCTAAGCATAAAGAAACGCGGCAATATGAAAAAGAGGACGATTCGAGAGAGTTTTTTAATGTTTTAGAATATGGGGTCAAATTTAGAATCAATTTGATCGATTACCTGGATACAGGTCTTTTCCTCGATCACCGAGAAACGCGTCAGTTAGTTGCTAAAGCTGCGCAGGGAAAAAGGCTTCTAAATTTATTTGCTTACACTTGCTCATTCAGTGTGCAGGCAGCCGCGGCTGGGGCAAGCTTCACTAAAAGCGTCGATATGTCCAATACTTACACGGCATGGGGAGAGAAAAACTTTTTGTTAAACAGGCTTTCTCTTAAAAATAATCCCGTTGTTCGGGCTGACTGCTTAAAGTTTTTGGACCAAGAAATGCGAGCGGGCGAAAGATATGACATCATTGTGATCGATCCTCCCACTATTTCTCGATCTAAAAAAATGGATCAGTTATTTGATGTGCAAGTTGACTATGTCTATTTGATTTCCAAGTCTTTAAACCTTCTATTTCCTGAAGGGGTCATTTACTTTAGCACAAATTCTCGCAAATTTGTTTTTGACGAGTCGTGCTTTCCTGCTTGTAAAATTTTAGAGGTATCGTCAAAGACCTTACCGCTTGATTTTCACGATCCTAAAATCCATCGATGCTGGAAAATTGTAAAAACTGCTTAAGGGGATAGCTTGTTTCTTAAGTTAGCAAAGTACTCTAACCGTTTTTTCATCTCCCGCTCGAATCCTCTTTCCACAGGCTCATAAAAATTTTGTCTTTCCATTCCTTCAGGAAAATAGTTTTGGCCGGAAAAACCCTGCGGGGTGTTATGATCATAGATGTAACCTTGGCCATAACCTAGCTCTTTCATCACGCGTGTCGGGGCATTTAAAATCGTTGCAGGAGGATTAAGGTGAGAGGTTTGTTGTGCTATCTGTTTAGCCTGCTTAAACGCCGTATATGTGGCGTTACTCTTAGGAGCTAGAGCCAAATAGATGACAATCTGAGCAAGAGCTAGCTCTCCTTCTGGTGAGCCTAACATTTGATAAGCATCCTTAGCCGCTAGGGTAAGTGGAAGTGCTTGAGGATCTGCTTGTCCCACATCTTCTGAGGCGACTCGAATGAGTCGTCTGGCTAAATAAAGAGGATCTTCACCCCCATTTAACATGCGCGCAAACCAATATAGAGCGGCATCAGGATCAGACCCCCTAATGGCTTTATGAAGAGCAGAAATCAAATTGTAATGCTGATCAGAAGCTCGGTCATAAACAGGGGCGCGAGCTTGCAAGATAGTTTGCAAGTGGTGCACATCGAGCGGCTCTACACTTTCAATATTTTCAATATTCTCTAAAAGATTGTACAAGTAGCGGCCGTCCCCTTGAGCTAATTGAATCAGATACCGGCGCGCTTGATCGTCCACATTTAACTTTTTTACGCGTGTTTCATACCGCTGCAGCAATTGCTCTAAAGCGATCTCATCTAGCGGGTTGAGTTTTAAGACGCGCGTGCGGGAGAGAAGGGCGTCATTCAGATAGAAAGAGGGATTTTCAACGGTTGCTCCAATTAAGATGATGGATCCTTTTTCTAGGAAGGGGAGAAAGGCATCTTGTTGAGCTTTGTTAAAACGATGAATTTCGTCCACAAAAAGGAGGGTTCCTTTAAATAAAGGGCGCTCTTCAGCTTCTTTCACCACTTTTTTCAAATCAGCCACTCCGCTAAAAATCGCGCTTAACGATTGAAAAGGGATGTCAAAAGCCTGGGCATATAAACGGGCAATCGATGTTTTGCCTGTACCAGCAGGACCCCATAAAATGATGGAAAGAGGTTTTCCTTGCTTGATTGCGCGTGTAATAAACCCTGAGGGCCCTAAAAGATGAGGTTGCCCCACAATTTCTTTAAAAGAAGAGGGACGTAAGCGTTCAGATAAGGGAGGAAGCATGATAACATCATCTTTAAAGTTATGAAAGAAGGGCTAGCCTATTCGATTGAGGTGATTGTACTTATAAGTTTGAATGGCGAAATACCTCTTTTAGGTTTTTTCCTTCAGTCACGCCAGCGCCTGGAGGATATTTTTTCAAGTAAGCTTGGATTTGTGCAATCCGCAGACCTGGATTAGGGTGTGTTTGAAATATAGCCGGTAATGAGCTTTTGCCTCCAGCTTTCTTTAAAATTTCCATCACTTCAATCATGGCTTTCGGATCATAACCCGTTTGCCGCATTAATTTTAAGCCCCATTGATCTGCCTCCGATTCATCCTGTCGGCTATAGCGCAGTTGCAGCATCTGATTAACCAAAGAAGCTAGCATGGAGGCGCGGTAACTGCTATCTTGTGAATCACTCGCTGCTGCGCCGACAGCAAGAACGAAGAATTGTCCAAGCTGGCTTTTTGACATTTGTTGAGCGGCATGCCTTTCAATCACATGACCCATTTCATGACTCAAGACCCCGGCAAGCTGAGCCTCTGTTTGTAGCTGCTTGAGCAATCCCCAGGTAATAAAAACTTGTCCCCCAGGCAAAGCAAAAGCATTTACGGTCTCAGCATCCGTTAACACATGAAATTGGAACTTCCAAGGACCTTTTTTGGCTTCAGTATGATTGACAATCCAATTTCCTATTTTTTGAACCGCTTGGGTGCGGGGATCATGCATAGGCAGCTCTCCCCCCATTTCTCGGGCCATTTGAGGGGCAGATTCGAGGCCTAAACGGATTTCTTGAGCGGGCGAGAGGGAAACATACTGCTTTTCACCTGTAACCGGATTTTCCTGCCTCTGGGTCAGGAACATCAATAGCCCAAAAAGGATAATTAAACCGGCTGCGATCAGTTTATTTCCCGCTCCTTTTTGCTGCTGGGATCGCCTATTTAGAGCAAATGGCATACTTCTTCTCCTTCATACTGTCTAAACTTATTGTTTTTTAAAATCTCCGGCACCTTCATAAAACAAACAATAAAGGCGAATAGCAAAAACTTCCCCCTTGGGGTCCAAGCCAAAAGACACTCTTGAGGGAGGACTTATGTTAAAGGGAAATTCTAAAGTAAAAATATCTCGATCCCAATGTTTTAGGGAAAAAGAGTGGGAAATTTTTCCAAGCGAAAGGAGAAGAGTTTGATTTTCTTCTTTGACAATCAGTTCGCCATAGATGGGATTGGTGTACGTTCCTGTATATAAGCGAAGGGGCATAGGAGGAAAGGTTTCTTGAGGGAGAGCCTCTGTTTGTGTAAGTATTTGATTTTTTGTTAGTTCTAGAAAGCGGGAGCCCCAATTTCTATCCGGTTTGTCAAAATAATGATCAAAAAATTGCAGCGCAAGAGCCAAAGGTAATAAACTGGCATTTCCCACATTTGTTAAAATCACAATTCCTAGCTTTTCTTGAGGAATAAACCCTGCCATGCTGCAGGCGCCCAAAGTCCTTCCATCATGCCAAATAATCGGGTAAGGAGAATTATCTATATGAAACCAACCTTGGGCATAGTAGATGTCCTGCCCATCAATTTCCCCGACATAAATGTTAGGCCGCTTTAAAAATTGCATATTTTTTTTGGAGATGATCTCTCTATTTTTAAATTTCCCTTGATTGATTTGTAAAATCATCCAATGAGACAGATCTTTAATGGTTGAGTTAATACCCGCGGCAGGCCCGAGAACGTAAGTGAAATTATTAAAGGGAAATTCTTCTGGCAAGGCCTCTATATTTCCATCTTTTAAACCTCTATGCCACTCTGCGCGATTAGGGAAAGCTAAAAATTCTTCCAGAGAAACGCTAGAATTTTTCATCTCTAAAGGCTCAAAAATCTCTCTGCTTAGTAGAGCGGGAAAGGGTAAAAGTAGCTTACTTTCCAAGATTTTAGAAGCAACTAAGAAAAGGGTATTTTGATAAGCATAGCGGGAGCGAAAACTTGTGGCAGGATAAAGATAAGCGAGATGATGGACAATCTCTTCGGGTGACAAGCCAAAAAGTACTTGATAATCCCCCGCAAAAGGGTACAATCCACTACGATGGCTACACAAATCGTTTATTTGAAATTCCGCACTCACCCATGAATCGTATAATCGAAAAGAAGGAAAATGATCGATTACTTTATCTTCCCACTTTAATAATCCTCGGTCATTAGCAATAGCTAGCAAAGTGGAAGTAAAGGCTTTACTGAGTGAGCCTATTTGAAAAAGGGTGTCTTGGTCAACAGGCTCTGTATTTTTGATTCCTCTCTGCCCAAATCCTTTTTCGAAAATAACCCGCTCATCTTTCACGATGGCAATGGCCATTCCCGGGATTTTCCAAAGGATTCTTTGCTCCTCTGCATATTCTTCAAAGGCTTTAATCAGGCTATTTATTTTCTCATCGGTAGCCCATAAAGAAAATAAAGCCGAAATAAATACTAAGGTGAACAAAGTAGATCGATAAAACATTCTTATCTCCCCAAGCTTTTAATTAAGTAGTTCGTAGCAAAGTTATTCTTTTTATTCAAGCTTTGATGGAAAGTAAAGAGCCACACATAAAATCTTTATATTTATTTTTAAAAATATATTTTATAAAATGAAATTAAACCTAAAAGGAGTGATAAGGATGGATATTAATGGCCATTTACCTAGTGATCCTACAAGTTCCTCTATTCCTCTTAACCAACCCCCTATAACTCCCCCTTTTAACAAATTAATGAGCGAATCAAAAACGGCGGGCCTTCCCTTTTTAGCAGGGATTTTAAAGCCAGAGAATTTGCAAAAAGTTGCGCGGGGAGAAACGGATCATGTAGAAATTCGATTGACTCAGGATTTACGGGAATTTATGGAAGCGATTAAAAATAATACGGCGGTGATGATTGAAACTTCTCAGGCGAATCCTCCTGTGTTTAAATTCTCTCGAGAAGTCAATCGCTTAATCCATGACCATCCTGTCCATGAGTTTACTGTGACAATGGAAAATCAAGCGAAAGGGTATTATCGCAATGCTGTGCAGACGGAAAAATATTCTTTAGAGGATATGGGAGCATTCGAAAAACATGACTTAGAGGAATTAGCTGAATTTTTTCAAGGGAACCAGCAAAGCTTAAAAGAGACGGAAAAGGAACAACAAGCCGCGATTGATAAAAGTTACAAGAGTTCCCAGAAAAAGTTGGACCAAATGCGCGATCGTGTGCGACAACGCCAAGAACAAAATGATGAGCAGGATTTAGAAACCAAAAAAGAAAAGCTTTCTATTCCTCAGAAAAAAGTCGGGGAGGGCACCCTATTTACTGAGATAGTAGACAAGCAAGAGCGCGCGAGCATTGAAGCTCAACAGCAAAGAGATCAAAATGCTGAAGTGGAGTTGAAAAGAGAAGCAAAAGCCCAAAATTTACAAAAAGAGGGTGAGCGCCTATCGATGCGCAAACGAAAAGAATTTTAGGCAATTAAAGGCTTGCCACGGAGGAGGGAGCTGGCTAAAATGGGGGATTTGAAGAAGGTCTACCTATGCATTCCGTTAATTCTCCCATTTTTCCCACTTTATCTTCTATCGTTTCACCTTTTAAAGGCATTTTGTTAGATGCTTACGGAGTTTTCTGGGGGGGGAACGACATGGGACCCATTCCTGGGGCTAAAGAAGCGATGGAAAATTTGGTGGCGAGCGGCAAGATTGTAGGTGTCTTGTCAAATTCTACTCAGCTTGCTTGGAAAGAGATAAAAAAATTAGAAAGCCATGGAATTATCGAAGGCAAACACTTCCATTTTCTCCTTACTTCCGGGGAGATTGCTCGTGAAATTTTTTTGAAGGGGAGCTTTCCTATTCAAACTTTGCATAAAAAATTTTGGGTATTGGGAGGTGCTCATCCAGCCTTTTCTTCTCATGAATCGATTTTTCAAGGAACGGGTTATCGAGAAACCTCTAATATCGATGAAGCTGATTTTATTTATGCGGGGGTCCCGCATATCGAGGGTGAGGATCAACGAGATCCGGAAATTTTTCGGAATGAAATTCAAAGAGTAGTGAAGAAAAAATTAACGTTAATGTGCGCAAATCCCGATCGATTTGCTCATGAAGGAATCCCCCCCAAAGCAGTTGTCAGGCAAGGCAGTATTGCCGCTATGTACGAAGAGCTAGGGGGTACAGTCTTTTACATAGGTAAACCTTATCCGGTTGCCTATGCCAAAGCCTTGGAGCGCTTTTTTGAAAGGGAAATTTTGCCTTTTTCAGAAATTTTGATGGTGGGCGATACCCCTGAAACAGACATTCGCGGTGCCCATCAATGCGGGATTTCTTCTGCACTCATTCTTCAAACCGGCATCATGGGGGATCGAATCGCAACCCAAGGTTTAGAAAGCGCCATGCAAACCCTTTTCGATCGCCCAGATTTTTTTATTGACCGATTGGGCAATCCCTGAGAATATCGGCGCTGTCTTACGGATTTTGTAGAGGTCGTTTCCTGTTTTTAGAATGAAAGGGGAGATTTTAAATCATCGAGAGCTTTTCGTCGATTCACTCCCATACAAAAAAGGGGAATCGAGAGCAAAATCCCCTATAAATGCTTTTTATGGCGAATATTGCACGACCGTACGAGCAACACAACCAGGAAAGCGTAGATCCGCTCCTTCTAGAAAATCTTAACATGATGGCCGGCAGGAGGTTTGGCGAAAGAAGGATGACGTTTGCAAAAGCAGATAAGATAGGAGCTATTCACTGCAAACCCTAAAGCACTTAAAAGTTACAGCTAGAGAAAAAGCCCCTATTTAGCCAAACGTTTTATCTTTCCCCTGCTAAGACGAATGAACCCCTTTTAGTAGCTTTTATAAAAGGGGCTAAAGTTTATGGGTTTAGGTAATTTTAAAGATGGGTATTCAGCATTAAAAAAGCTCCGCTTAGCCGAGCTTTGCCCCTAGACACGTAGGGCATCCTGGTTAAGGTCAGCTGTTTGGTTATCTTCAATGGGCTTATCCACTTCTTCTTCCCCTATTTTTGCCCCTCTTTGGGTTTTGTGCAGGGGAGACTGAACAGCCAGCCTTCTAGCAGCAGAAAAATTCCTGGAAGCCCCTGTTGGAATTATTTATTTCAAAATTTGCATCCTTTTTAGCAGATCAAAAATTGCCTCATCCTGAATAGAGTAAGTGAGAATCTTTTTCTCCACCATTTTATCATGCACAAGGTCCACTTCCGTCTTTTCTTCAAACTGAATCATGGTATGTAGGTACTCAGAAGCAAAGGCTTGTTTTAAAAGAGTTTTAAGCTTTCTATCTTTTTTAAGTACTATTTCTTTTTCTAAAAGGTACTGTCGAGCCTTTGAACGGGGCAATTTCTTTGTATGGTCAAGCATTTCTTTGTAAAAAGCGGCTTTCCAATTGCTTTCATTAGGTTGAGCGAGAAAATACGTTTGCCTGCGATGTTCGAGAACAGCTTTTTCGGGGGTGACCTCTAAAGGAATGTCGTTGTCATATAAATTTGCTAAATCAATACCTTTTTCCTTTAAATAAGAGTAGATACTCTCGAGGCTGTGGCCTGTTTTTTGTCTCTCTTGAATCTCATTTAATAGAGGCTGATAGAAAGAAGATTGCCACTCTTCTAGAGGCAGGGGCTTATAATGGGCTAAATAATCTTGTTTTTGGTGGATTGCAATGGCTTCTTCGATTGTTTGGTCTCCCGCTAAAAAAATCTCGTCCTCTTGTTGCAAAATTTGCCGTATTTCCTTTCTAGATTTAGAAAGCTTTAGCTCCTCTACTTTTTGGAAAGCTTTTAAGAATCTTATTTTTAAAGAGTTAGAGGGGGTGCCAACCTTGAACCAATCTAGAACTATTTTAATTGTATCATTGTTTGCTAGAAGGCGAGTTTTTTCTTTGAGCAAAGTTTCGTCAATTTGCTCCCATGATTTCTTCGAAGCTTGTAACTCTTCTATTTTACTTAAAATTTTGAGGTAGGGTTCCTCTAAAAAATGGGAGGGAGCATTATCAGCGAACCACTCACAAATCTCATCGCGGAGCCTAGGATTTTTTAACCCTTCTTCTAGAAAATCTTTAACATTTTTAAAGATTTCCATGGGGGTATATTCATATTGAAATTTTGCATAAACTTCTTCTTGGTCCAATTGAATGTTAGAATAAGGATCTCTTGCGTATGTCTCTGCAAAAGGCAGATTTAATAGGCCTCCCACCAGGTACATGAGCTGGTTAAATCGATGTGTTTCAAAAACTGCATCAGGAATTTTTTTCGCCCAATTTTCTAAAATGCCCTGACGATGGCCCTGTAAATGGTCACAAATTGCCACTTTTAATGTTTGTTCTAAGCCTTTGAGGGGGGTGCAATAAAGTGCATACATCCTTTTTGCTTCGACGATTCTTCCTCCGCAAAATAAACCCATAGCCGCTATGTCGAGGAGGATGGAAGTTTTAGAATCGGCATCCTCCATACTACGCAGTAGATGGCCGAGGTGCTTCAGAATATTCTCAAAATCATCGTAATGTTTTTTGTATTCGGCTTCCTCTTTTGGCACTCCTGCAAAATCTTTTGGTTTTTCGATTATCCTTTTAATTAATCCCTGAATTCCCCCGTTCCCATCAAGTTGGAAACCTGAATGGAGGACTTGGATGCTTGTGGGATAGCCATCACAGGTAAGTTTAGCGGGATCTCGGAAGCCGGGGAGAGAGGGATCTGTAAAGTTGATTTCTAAAAACCTTTCCTCCAACTCGTGAAGGTCAAACTCTGGTGCAGGGGGGATCTCTTTATCTTCGGAACTGGTAGTAGTAAAATGGGTGGGATCCACTTCATAATTCATGTTTTGGAGGTCATGTCGAGCATAATTTTTTGCATTTAAAGCATGACGCCATGTTTCTAGCGCAGATTCTCCCCATTGTTTCTCTATCTCTCTTTCTACGGCAATCATTAATTGCCGATCTTGTAATAGGAGGGGAATTTCTAGCAGACTTTCAGGAAGAGAAGAGGACTTAAGAAAGTCGGACAGGTAAAAATGGATAGTTTGCTTAAACTCTTTTTCGGAGAGGGAAATACCCGGGTCTAAGTTTAATAGAGTTAATAGGTAGGGGCGAATAAAAGAGAAATAGGCATGATCATAAAAATAATTAGAAGTATTGAGCGTCTCATGGATTTTCCTAATACTCATTCTATTTTGAATGGCGGAAATTAAAATTCTCCAGTCTTTGGAACGAATCATCATTCCTAAAAAAGTAGCGATAGGAAATTCTGGATGATCTAGAGAATCAAGGGGGATATCTTTTTTAACGAGTTCATAGATTTCTTCCAAAGAAAGACGTTTATTGAGAAAAAGCAAGAAAAAGGGGGAGCGCTCCTGACCATCTTTTTCCCTAAGCTCCGCATAAGGCAAGAGCTCTTTTATGTGATTAAATGAAGCATTTTCACACGCAAGATGAAAAGGTGTGAGGCCCTCTAAGTTTTTTTGGTTGACAATGGCTACCGCATTTTTTTCAAGGAGGCGGGAGAGAAGTTTGAGCGAAATTTTGCGCTTCAAAAATACATAATGAAGGGCATTGCAATTTTTGGCATCTAGTATCTCAACTTTAGCCCCATAATTAAGTAATTCGAGGATTAAAGCCCGATTAGATCGGCAAGCACGGTGTAAAGCAGTCAAGCCCTCAGGATCTTTTGCACCCATTAATCTTTCAAAATCGGGCGACTCCTTTAAGGCTTCAAGGAAAAGCCTTAAAATCTGCGGAGGGAGCTCTTTGTTAAGGCACACTTGGGATAAATTGACGTAAGCTGGATTAGCCCCATGCCTTAGAAGCTCTTCAACGAGGCCAAAATTGTACAGGCAGGCAATAAGTAAAGGAGTCGCATTGCTTTGATTTTCAACGTTAATAAATTTTTCCAGAGAAAGTTTTCCTGAGACTTGGTTAAGAAAGGCCTTTATCAGCTGGCCTAGGGATGAAGGCGACGCCTCCAAATTTTGACAAAGACAATGTAGCACTGAAGATTTATTGTCACTTAGCGCTTGCACATCAGCACCATTGTCTAAAAGAATGGGAATAAGGGAGGTATTTTTTAAACAAGCCCAGTGAAGCAAGGTAGCGCCATGATTAAATCTTCGAGAAGCAAAAAGTGGCAATGTTTCCTTTGCAAATACTTTTACAATATCCAGGGGAGTGACAGAGCGATTTTTAAATAAAAGTTCGATAGGGGTTTGATTTCTAGGGTTTACAATCTCAAGGTGCGATTTTTCCTTAGAAAGCAGCTTAAAAATTTCAGGATTAAATGGACGTTCTTTACAGACGAGATGAAGCGGAATTAATCCTTCTTGGTTTGCCCTTGAAGCAATACTTGGGGCTTTCTCTAGAATTTTCGAGAGAAGCTGTAAGGAAGGTTGCTTATAGCAAAGAGCATGTAAAAGGGAATCTCCATCGGGGTATGAAAGATTAAGATTTGCTCCTAGGTCAATTAAAAGCTCAACCAAAGGTTCATTAATCAGGCTGCTTCTGCAAGCGATTTGAATGGCTGTTAGGCCTGCATGATCTGGAGCTTCGATATAGCTGGCGATATCCTCTATTTGATTTATGAGGAGGCGTAGAATTTCAGCTGAAGCGAAATGAGTTGCACAGAGGATGTGTAAAGGGGTTTGTTGGGCATTGTTTTGGCTTAGGGCTAGTTTTTTCTTATCATGGCTATGGGACAATAAAGCCGCAATCATTTCTGAAGTTTTTGCCAAGTTTTTGCAAGCATAATGAAGAGGAGTATTTTTATGAATATCTTCATTCTCTACAATTGCGCCTCTACCCAGCAAGATATTAAGCTGAGCTAATGAGGCTTCTGAGTTTAAGCATAATAAATGTAAAGGTGTTTGGCCTTGAATATTTTTCAAATTGAGATAAGCACCTAAAGTGGTGTGTTCAAAGTTTGCTGAGATAAGCTTCTCAAGGCAAAAAACCGTCATGCCAGGATTTTTGCAAACAAAATGAAGGGGCGATTCGCCTCTAAAATCGGTTATTTGAACATTGGCGTCAAATTTCAGTAAGATAGCGATGAATTCTAACTTAATTTCCTCCTTTAATAAAGCGATGTGGAGGGCGGTTCTACCTGCAGCGTCTTGAGAATTGATAAGGTCTTTTTCTGGGCATTGTGTTCTAGCAGCTTGTAGCAAGAGTTCTAATATCTGGGGATTTAAACGAGAATTCGCGCAAGCTAGATGTAAGGGAGAGCTGCCTTCAAGATTGGAAATAAAAACGTTCGCCCCGTGTTGAAGCAGCAATTCGATATTTTCTAGGGAGGAGGAAGCTTGTATGCTTATGCTAAGAGCCGTTTCTCCCAATTCATTGGGCAAATTGACCACATCGGGATCGCTTTGTTTAATCCACGAAATAAGATGAGCTAAATCTTCCGGGGCTAAATCTGGATTTGCGCATGCTTTAAATAAAAGAGATTGTGGAATGCCGCTGTCAGGATGCCCCTCCATATATTTTGCCACATGGTTGATCAATAGGGGGATAATCGCGCGATTAAGAGGATTGTTTAAATAGACGATTTCAAGTGGAGATAACCCTTCGTGGTTTAAGCTATTAATTTCTTCTTGTAAGGCGTACTTTTCGATAAAGTAATTTAAAAGGCGCGGATTTAAATTCGGATTGCTGCAGAGATGATGAAGCAAACTCCCGTTAGTCACTTGTGCTCCATTTTTGCATAGGAAATCAATCACACTTCGATTGAGAGGAGCGGCCTGGCAGGCCCATTCTAAAGGTGTTAATCCGTTGAAAGGAACATTAAGGTATTCAGAAGCCTCTCTTTCTAACCTTTCAGCTTCAATGAGCTTTGCTAAACAGGATACAGTCATGTGAGGATGCAAGCAGGCGTAAGGCAAAAGAGGGTCTTCAGGATGAATGGTCGCCTTGTTGTCCAGTAAAAACTCAATAACTCCTGCACTTGCTTGTGTTTCGAGGGCGGTTTTAAGAGCTGTTTTCCCTTCTTGGTTTGTATGATTCAAAAATAAATTTTTTGCAGTTTCATGGGGAGAAAGGGCAGAAAAAATAAAGGCCACAAATTCTGCTGTTGTGGTTGGATCTTTGCACAAATAGTGCAGGATGGAATTTTCGTTGGCATCCAAAGCTTCCATATCCGCTCGCGCTTCAATAAGCCATCTAAAATGGGAGAAATCAGCTAAAGAACTCATGCAAAGAAAATGAATGGCTGCTAGGCCCTTTTGGTTTTTAATATTAGGGTTTGCCCCATGCACAAGAAGAGTTTGAATCAGCGCCGGAGCATGCATACAAGCATGCATCAACGGGGTATTGCCTTGATTGTCTGGAGAATTGATAAAGTCAGTGCCCCCCAGTTGAGTGGCCAAACTTTTAATCAAGACTGCCAGCGCTTTAGGGGGAGTGTGTGGATTGCTGCAAGCAAGCTCAATATCTTCTATGCTAGGAGTTGCCCCTTTTTCTAAAATAAAGGGGATAAGATGGGGGTTTTTTTTACAGACAAACGTTAAAAGAGTGTGTCCTTGAGTATCCACTACGTCTAATTTACCCCTTTGGACATTCAAGCATTCTAGAAGTTCTGGATTTGCTTTTGGATTAGCGCAAAGCAGGAATAAGGCTTTGTGGATTTTTGCTTGATCTGTTTCGTGCGCGAGTAATAATTGAAGATGCTCAATCGATATTGACTCGCTTAAGCAGAGAAAATGAAGGGGAAAGTGGAAATGGTTATTGCGCATATCAGGATTTGCTCCGTGTTCCAGGAGAACAGGGATAAGATGAGAGGCTCTTCTACATGCATACATCAAAGGGGTAGTGCCTTCTTCCACTGTGCAATTGATAAATTTCTTACTTCCCAGCTGAGTGGCCAACTTTTCGATTAAAATTGCCAACGCCTCAGGCGGGGTATGGGGATTGCCACAAGCCCAAATAAAGTCCTGTATATTAGGAATTGCCCCTTTTTCTAAAAGAAATGGGATAAGCGAGGGGTTTGCTTCACAAGCAGCGTCTAAGGGAGTGAGCTGTTGGTCATCCTCTAGGTTTACTTCCCCCCCTCGCGCGATCAAGAGCTGTAGGAGATCGGGGGTTGCTTTAGGATTAGTGCAAAGAAAGAATACAGCCTTGCATATTTTTACTTTATCGGTCTCGGGCGCGAGTAATGATTGAAGATACTCAATTGATATCGACTCGCTTGCGCAGAGAAAATAAAGGGGATATTGGAAACGAGTATTGCATCTATTAAGATCTGCTCCATGTTTCAGGAGAACGGGGATAAGATGGGGGGCTTTCTTACAGGCATAGATCAACGGTGTATTCCCTTCTTCCCGCGCAGAATTGATAAACTCTTTACTTCCCAGTTGAGCGGCTAACTTTTCGATCAACATGCTCAATACTGCAGGTGCGGTATGGGGATTGCCGCAAGCTTTATATAAAGCGATTTCGCAGGGGGGAATGCCCCGCTCTAAAAGAATTTCAATAAGTGTCGGATTATGTTGGGCAGCTTGGATCAAGAGAGATTGATTCAACTGATGGAGACTCACATCGCTTCCAATAAATTGGTCGAGCAGATCCGCATTTGCCTGAGGGTTAGCACATAAGTTAGTTAGAGATGCCTCCAAGGAGACGTTGTTGAAAAAATCTTTAACACGTAATTGCTTAATCGTTTCGAGAGAAGAATAACGCAGGATATTGTCAAAAGAAACGATCTCTTTCAAGGCTTCGTAATAATCTTCCTTTTTCATGTCCTCTTGCTGGTCTATTAGGCGAAGAAATATCCTTAAAGTTTTGTAATCGATTTGGCTATATACAGATTTTTTTACGCATCCGATAATTTTATTAAAAATCTGCTTGTTTAGGGGGAAAGGTAAATTTTTAATAATTTTCTTTAAAATCTGAGGGGATGTATTTAATTTTTTAATAATTGTATCTTCGGGAGCGCTTACCACCCACTTAAAAGAGTGATCGATTCTGCTGGCAAAGGGGTTCATTTTGAGTTTCCTTTGAATTAGAGATTAATTCTTAAATAACTAACCTTTAAATTTAATCATGCGAAATGGTGAAGGACAGATTTATACTGTTGTAAATATTAATTATTTTTGATTAGATGAAATTATAAAGAGAAATCACATTGTTATCAAATGTTGTTTAGGGTAGGAGTAAAATTGTAGAGATTATCAAATAAAATTATTTATTGCTATAGTTAAACTAAACGTTTTAATTTTTATTTCGGTTGCTGATTTCTGACAAGAGGAGGTGTTATCAATTCCTTGTCACAAGCTGGCGCCAGGGAACGATCTGTTGGCAAAGAGGCTTAGGCATTATGTTAGGAATGTCTTCCGCTAAAAGGCCTAGATTCCGTCCTCTGCGCTTAGCTTGTGAAAGGGAATTAATAGCACCTCCCATCTTACCCCTTATTTTTGTCGAACTCATAAACATCCAGTCACAGAGTCAAAAAGCCTCAGATTTTTTAGGGTGATTTTCGTTAAAACTTTCCTCTCCCCTAAAAGGAGGCTTAACTTTTAAAAAAAAGTTGACTTTCTTAAAAAGAAAGGCAACAGTGAAGTTTTAACCTCTGTTTTAATTTTTATACCTAAAGGACTATCTATGAAAAAGTTCCTAACTTTATTTTTATTTCTGATGGCCACGCTAACTTCCGCTTATGGGAGCAACGAAGTAGAGGGATTTTGGAAAACCGTAGATGACGAAACAGGAAAAGTTCAGAGTATTGTAGCGATTTATGAATATGAAGGAAAATATTTTGGACGAATTATTGCCACCTATGGTCCGGATGGAGAAATTGACGATTCTATAGAAGCTCCCAAAACACGCGCTCCAGGGGTGCAAGGAAACCCGTTTTTCTCCGGCATGGATATTATGTGGAATCTTAAGAAAAATGGAGAAAAATATACCAATGGCAAAATCTTGGATCCTGAACATGGAAGAGTTTATGATGCCCAAATGTGGCCAAAAAATGGGAATTTAATTGTACGGGGGCAAATCTTTTTCTTAGGCCGCAATCAAACTTGGCTGCCTGTAGGAGAGCACGCTTTTCCAAAGGAACTTACTAAGCCCGACTTGAAAAAATTCGTGCCAGTCATTCCTAAAGTAAATCGGGTAAAAAGGTTAAATAAATAGTTTGTTTGTTGTATAAAAATCCTCCAATATGTTTAGTATAGGAATTATTATACAAAAAACATGATTGGAGGATTTTAAAATGAAATATCTTTATGAATTTATTGGAACTTTTTTTCTTGTATTAACAGTGGGGATGACAATCCTAGAACCCGGTGCTGGGCCATTCGCTCCTCTTGCTATAGGGGCCATTTTGGCTGTTATGGTATATGCGGGAGGCCATATATCGGGAGGTCATTATAATCCTGCGGTTTCTTTAGCTGTTTTTCTAAGAGAGCGCCTGTCACCCAAAGACCTAGGCCTCTACTGGGCAGCCCAATTTTTAGGGGGCGGGATAGCTGCATTTTTTACGGCTTATTTTAAAGAGGGATCTTCCGCTACTTTCCTCGCTATTGACGCGACTAAAGCGATGATGGCAGAATTTCTTTTTACTTTCGCGCTTTGCTATGTCGTATTGAACGTTGCTATAGCAAGGGCAACTCAAGGCAATTCCCACTACGGCTGGGCAATCGGTTTTACGGTCGTGGCAGGCGCTTATGCAGTTGGCTCGTTGTCAGGGGCAGCCTTTAATCCGGCGGTGGCTTTAGGCATTTCCTTATTGAATATTAGCGCTTGGACAAATTTTTGGGTTTTCTTAGTGGCTAACTTTTTAGGGGGAGCGGCGGCGGCGTACGTATTTAAAGCAGCGCATCCCAATGAATAGCCCAAGCAATTTAATCGATTGGTCTGCCATTGCGACGATTTAAAAAAGCGAGCCCAAAGCAAAAACTTTGGGCTCGCTTCAAAAAATTAATCTCGATCGATCCTTTTCAGAATAACTTTGAAAATGTAGGGTGAAGCTGCATAATCAGAGGATGTAGATGGATGGGCAAGAGTGCTTTGAATGCCTCCTATCACATATCCAATCACTGTGGATCTTCTGCTCAATTGATCTAATTTAATCACTCCATTTCCATAAGTAGGTAAATTATCGACAGGGATAAATTGTCCTCTTGCTCCAAATAAAAGAGGATTTCCTGCATTAGACTCGGTAGATAAAAGAACAGGGTATTGCTGTTTCAAAATATATTGCTTGAATTCTTTCTTTTTATTTAAGCGGATGGCTGAAATTTGGTTGATAAAAGGAAGTTGCGGATCGGTTTGAAATTTTCCGTTCTCAAAAAAGCCGTAACTTTTCCCTCCAAAGAATAGGATATACATCTCATCTGTATGATTCGAATAGAGGGGCAAAGTGGGACAGGCATATTGATTCATTGCTTGCTTAAAGGTTTCTAGATCATCGGGATTTTCCATCTTGGGTTTTCCCTTCGTATTAATGATAACAGGAACAGTCCAAGCCCCACCTGTAGGGGTAAATACCCCGCCAAAAGCGCCATACCCTTGAACCGGCGCTCCTAAAACATGATGGACGATGGGAACGACATTTAAATCCTGGCGGGCAAAATGGGGATTAGGTTTTTTTGGTAGGGCGTGGTGCACTTTTACCGAAAGTTTTTTTCCATCATCATGGACCTTAAAACGTCTGACTTGCTCACTGTATTGACCATTATTGTCCGAGGTGTAGGTGGTTTGCCCAAACATGAGCCATGTATCCCCTTTTCTAGTGCGTGTCATATAGCCGCCCATAACTTGAAACACAGGGTCGTGGATTTGCCGAATATGATGGGCTAAAGTCTCTGTGGGATAAGGTTTGAGGACCCAATGGACCAAACCCCGCAGATCGATTGCTGTTAAGCTGTCTTTAATACTCGATTCCCCAGTAGCCGTATCTATTCCATACCCTCCTGCGATATATAGCATGCCATCGTGCTGGTAAAACTGAGCATTTGTAACAGATAATAGATCGATTTGTCTTTGGCTTAATCCTGAAGTGGCGTCATTTAAGGATTTGGAATACACCGTTTTCTCGGTAGGATCCACTACATAAATCGTGGTGTTTTGCTCGCCTGATGAAAAGCTAGCTTCGCTGCTATTCAAGCCATTAAGCCCATTTGCGCTGCCTGCTAAAAGGATAAATTTTCCGCTAAATTTAGCGGAAACAAACGCTTGGATTCCCTGCGGCAAAGAAAAGTCTGCTAGCTCCAATTTAACTTGAAAAGGTAGCCTTTCTCCCGAACTTGACACGCGGCTAACAGTTGGTGTCTGATTGTCACATAAAGCAATGTGGCCCCATCCACCTGTCATTAATAAAAACAACAAAGAATAATGCAAATAACGCCGTAGCATAGTGGATCCCCCTTTTTTAAGTTAAACAAAGCAGAGATGAGAAAGGCCCCAAATCTGCAGGTAGGCAATAAATATTAGCATCTTCAATGCTGGAAATTTCGTCAACCATTTAAAAAAAATAATAAGAGGATGGGGTAATCGGTGGGATGAGCTTGAGAATTTCTCTTAGGATAGCTTTCTCTTTTTTTTACAGGCTTTCTTAGGAGGCCAATGTAAGATAGAGAAAGAATAGCCTATGGTTTAATCTAAAAAAAAGAGGAAACAAAAAACAAATTTTGGGACATTTGGCGGTGACAACTGTTGCGGTATGCAGAGCAAAAAAGAGCCTTTTGGAATGAAGGGGGCATTTTGCGAGATTAAAAAGAGGGCTTATTTTGACCAAGAGGTTCGGCAGGTAGAACCCCGATTAAAAATCGGCCTTTGAACTTAATAAAGGAGATAGAAATGAAAAGGTACCATAAGCTTTCTCAGCAAGAAGAGAAGGTGATGAGTCTAAAAGGGACGGAATATCCCGGTACAGGGCAATATAACCAGCATGCTGAGCCGGGAATATACGCCTGCAAGCGTTGCGATGCCCCTCTATACCTTTCTTCTCACAAATTTTTTTCTCATTGTGGGTGGCCGAGCTTTGATGAGGAAATCTTGGGGGCGGTAGAGCGTAAACGAGATGCGGACGGGGAGCGGATAGAGATTCTGTGTCGCGCTTGTCAGGCTCACTTGGGGCATGTTTTTTATGGCGAAGCTTTCACTTCTAAAAACATCAGGCATTGTGTCAATTCTCTCTCTTTGTCATTTATTCCGGCTTTTACACCAGAAGGGTATGAACGCGCCATATTCGCTGGGGGCTGCTTTTGGGGAGTCGAATATTTAATGAAAAAACTTTCGGGTGTAGTAAAAGTGACCTCTGGATACATAGGGGGGATGGTTGTCAATCCCACCTACGAAGAAGTATGCACCGGTAAAACAGGGCATGCAGAGGCTGTTGAAGTGCAATTTGATTCTCATCAATTAAGTTATGAAAGGGTTGCTAAGTACTTTTTTGAAATCCATGATCCATCTCAAGCGCAAAGGCAAGGGCCAGATGTGGGAAGCCAATATCGTTCGGCTATTTTCTACCTCACCGAACAGCAAAAAGAAATTGCTGCAAATTTAAAAAGAAAGCTAGAAAAACTTGGGATCCAGGTCATGACTGAACTCGTGCCTGCCTCAACTTTTTATCCAGCAGAGGATTATCACCAATCTTATTATGAAAAAACTGGAAAGCAACCTTACTGCCATCATTGGGCTCCCAAGTTTTGAATTTAGGGGTCTTTGCAAATGACGCAAAGGAAACTGGTTGGAACAAAGGGCATGGCGATTCAGCAGCTATCAGGAGAAAAACAGGGTATAGAAGGAGCAGAGCTTGCAAAGGTATGTCATTAGGAGGGATTCTACGCGTCTTTGGGACGGGCTGAGCAGTCACCTGATCGGCATACTTAAGCTTAGGGAAAAGGCAGACCCATTCAGGGCCATCTAAAACTAATGAAGAGTCTTGGTCGCTAAGCCCTATAATTTTTTATAAACAATCGCCTTAACAAGTTCTTCTGAAGCTTATTTTCTTCTCAGTGATAGCGTGCAAAGTCGAGATAGCCATGAGCGATATCGACCTCCAGTAGCTCAACTTCGATTCTATCACCCACATCTAGGTGCTTAAACCCACGCACTAGCTTGCCTTCCACAGGAGGATGGAGTAAACGCACCCAGGTACCTTTTGAGCTTGAACCTGTTACAATTGCGGAAAAAATTTTTCCAATCTGATCTCTTAAAGCCATGGCGGCAGCCGATTTTTTTAGGTGCCTTTCGACCTTATCCGCATCTCCTTCTTTTTTTGTGCAGCGCTGGGCAAGGGCTTGTAGCTCACGATCTGAATAAGGAGATGGTTGTCCTTGTAGAAAGCTCTTTAATAGCCTTTGCATAATCAAATCGGGATAACGTCGATTGGGAGCCGTTGTATGGGCATAGTCTTCCAAGGCTAAATCAAAATGGCCAGGAGCCTCATTTCCAGGATAACTAGGCGCATATTCTCCCCGGCCGATTAATTTAATGATCGTTAACGATAGGTCGGGAAATCTCAGAGGATCTGCTTTACTTTGTTTAAAAAGAAAATTTTGTAACGCTTTAGCATCTGGTTGTTCGGGTAAAAATTCTTTATAACCTTGAGCAATTTCTACGATTTTTTCCCAGCGGCGCGGTTTCTTTACGATACGTTTAAGGATAGGAATGTTTTGGCTTGTCAGGTATTTGGAAAGGCAAGAATTGGCGGCGATCATGCAGTTTTCAATGAGTTTATGGCCGCGATCCGCCACGACTTTTGTTAAAGCGACTGGCACACGATTTTCAATGATCGGTTGAACTTCGATGGTGCCAAAATTTAAAGTGCCTAATTGATCCCTGTAGTGTTGAATTTTATTTGAGATAAGGTCTTGCAATTTTAGTTGGTCGTGAACTTCCTCAGAAATGGAAGGCAGCGGCTTACCGTATTCAAGCCATTCAGAGACCGTAGGATAAGCGAGTTTGGCATGATTGTAAACGACCGCCAGATAGACTTCTAAAAGTTCAAATTTTCCCTCTGCATCAATCTCCATTTCTACTACGACCGCATTTCTATCCACTTTTTCATTTAATGAGGTCATATTGGTGGAGAGTTTAGGGTGTAGCATGGGAAAGTTAACAGTAGGCGTATAGATAGAAGTGGTGTTATTTTGGGCGCGCAAATCGTTATGAGAGTCTGGTTGAACAGTTCCCGAAACGTCTGCGACCGCTACATAGAGTTTATAGGTTCCATTTTGGGTTTTTTCTGCAAACGTTAACTGGTCAAGATCTTGAGAATCTATATTATCAATCGAAATCCATAACAGGTGCCGTAGGTCTCGATAAGAAAAATGAGGGGCTGGCGGGGAACCTATCTTGCCAAGCTCGTCTAAAACCGGGGGTGGAAAATCGGGGATAAAACCGCGGTCAAGCATCGCTTGAAAGGCAATCTGATCTAAATCAATCTCATTTTGGTTTGTAAGCATCTATTTCATCTCGCTATTGGGATTCAAGAATTTTGTCCAGATTGGGAAGTGACAATATCCCCGGGATCGGCGAGGGCTTCTTCAGGGGTAAGCTTTGATTTTTGAGAGGGCATATTGTCAAAAAAATAGGGGGAGAGAAAAGGGGTATAAACAGGCCACTTAAGCTAAAAAACATACCGAACAAAATGGCAAATAGGGGATGCTGCATGTGACCTCTTTAAAACGAGAGCAAAAATTTAAGCTCTCCATTTTAAGCTTACCATATGAAATTACGTTAAATATTATCAATAAATAATTTTAATTATTGGAGTGGAAATCACACTTGTGACGGTTCAGCTTCAAGGTGTGAGGTTTAGGGATTCTTCCGAAGGAACTTCATGAAACCATTTTTTGTAAATTTTAGTATAAGTTCCGTCTCGTTGGGTTTGTTGTAAAGCTTGATTAAACAGAGTGAGAAGCTGGGGATCTTTTTTGTTAAACCCAAAGGCCACTTTTTGAAGGGGTTTGGACAAAGATCCAAGAATTTTTAAACTTCTTTTTTCTTTGACAAGTAAATAAGCATGGGGATAGAGAAGCAAAAGGGCATCCACGTGGCCCTTTTCAAGGTCTTTAAGAGAGGTATTCATCTCTTCAAAAGGATAAATCACCAGCTTACCAATTTGCCCGTCATTGAGCAGCTGTTTCGCAGCTTCTTCTTCGGCTTTACGGTTTACGACACCCACCGATTTTCCTTTTAAATCTTGGATAGTTTTAATCCCCGCATTTTTAAGTTTACTCACCACCAAACTTAAAGGCGTGACTAAGTAAGGAACAGAAAAATCTATAAACTGTGACGGTTGTTCTGCAACTAGACCGCCGGCTATTAAATCGAATTGACGGTTTTCAAGGCCTGCCATCATTTGATCTGGGGCCACTTCGACCCATTCACATTTTAATTTGAGTTGCTTGCAAATTGCATGGAGTAAATCGACCTCTAAACCGGCTTTTTGTCTATTAATGAAAGGGGGATTAGAAAACGAACTTCCCACTCTTAAGACTCCAGGAGTTATCGTATTTAAATGAGCTTTTGGTGTAGCATTTAAGCTTGTATAAAAACAGAAGAGTAAAAGCATGAGGGTAGGAAAGAAGGATTTCATAGGACTCTCCTTAAAATGATTTCTTCCCTATAGCTAAACCTTTTTTTTATAAAATGCAAATAAAATAGAGGAAAAAATAGCTCAGGCAGTAGCTTGGAATCATTGCTAAAGCTCTGTGAAGCTTTAAGATGGCAGGAGGGGTAAAGATGCGCTTTGAAAAAAATATAGGAACAAAAGATCGATTAATAAGATTAACTTTTGGCGTGGTGCTTTTGGCATGTGCATGGTGGGCTAACAGTTGGCTCATGCTAGCTTTTGCGTTGTTCTGTTTTTATGAAGCTTTAGCAAGTTGGTGCGTTTTTTATCAATGGATAGGAAAAAATTCTTGTGCCATAAATTCGGATAAAAGAAACCCTTAAAAGAGGGATGGCGGACTCGGTCCGCCGATAGCCACCTATATCATGTAAGGAATGATCTTATAAGGGACATGCTTACAATAAGCTTCCCAATCCTCTCCATACTTAAGGGCGCAGCGACGATCATCCCGAAATGCCCGTTCAATTAATAGAATGGTTAAGAAAACGACATAAAAATAGGGAAGAAAATGGGTAAATAACGCGGGAGCGCTCCACAAAAAAGCCCCTAGGATTTCTGGTATATAATGGAAATGACGCGAAATTCCCCACCATCCGGAAGCAAGTAAAATATTTTGTTTGCGTTCTCCTTTGCCTGTGATATAACGCGCTAAAGTGAAGAAAGGCTTTTTCCCCCACACTGTGCAATTTCCGCTGCTTTCCCGTACTTTTTGTCTTTGCCTATCGGCAAGATAGTTAATCATAATACAGATTGTTCCCAGGGCAAAGACAAAGAGTGCCAATGGGAGTCCCAAGTGATTAGGATGGTTAACAAGGTAAAGAGTTGGAGAAGTGTACACTCCGGGAACCCAAACTAAGCATCCCCAACAAATGTAGTAGCCAGCGCGATCATGCATGATATCTAGGGAACGGAGATAGCCTGTCTCCCAAAAGTAAAATTTGGTAATATAAATGAGTTGTAAAGCAACTGCCACAACCATCGAATCGCTTAGCCCATAAAGCTCTTGTTGCTTAGCGGCAAAAGAAAGGAGAAGTAGGGGCCAGCTCATCATCCCAAAACGACAATTTGTAAACATCTTAACATCCCATCCTAGCAGGCGTGGAAAAAGCTCTGTTCCCCAGTAGTAATCAAAAATAGGATTTCCCGAAGCTCCAGCATCTGTCGAAGAGGGGGCAATACGTCCTTTGGCATATAAAAATAAACAAAACAATAGGCTGAAAATATTGAGGGCTCCTAATAAAGGTC
Organism: Parachlamydia sp. AcF125; assembly: GCF_018342475.1. NCBI lineage: Bacteria > Pseudomonadati > Chlamydiota > Chlamydiia > Parachlamydiales > Parachlamydiaceae > Parachlamydia > Parachlamydia sp. AcF125. The sequence continues at coordinate 164,984 of NZ_JAEMUD010000005.1, forward strand.
CTAGGTTATCGTAGAGGATTGTAGGCGAAAACCAATGCAAGCCATAGGATCCGGCAAGAAATAAGGCAAGCGTTAAAAAATAAGCTAACGGACCATTAGCCTTATAAACCGGAATGTTCCCTTTTGGCGTGATGGGACCGAAGTAGGTTTTTCCAGGTAAAGCTTTCATGAAGAAAAGTTGCAAAGCTGCGAAAATGGCTAAAATTGACCAAGCAGTTTTTGTTCCCCAGAAAAAGGGAGCCCAAACTTCGTAAAGCAACTTGAAAAAACCTTGTTCCTGTATCTGTTGAAATAACTGGAGAAATGAGCCATCAAGAGCGACATTGGTATACCAAAATAAAATTGCAGAAGGAGGGCATAGGGCGATTAATAAGAAAGGAACTAGGGTGTTTAGTGAAGTTCGCATGTGATCATAAACGGAAGTTGGACTGCGCATGAACGAAAATTCCTTTGGGTTTATCTGTTAACTCGCATTGCCTTAAAACGGTCTCGATTTGGGTCATTAACAAACATGTAGCTGCATCCCTTTTTTATTTAAATAAAAAAATTAATTTACCGTAAAAAGAAAACATCCCCTAAGCAGAGGATGAGACTATCAAGTGAGTCCATTAGCGAATTTGCCTTCTCAGGAAAACAGCATCGCCGATCAATCCGTTTGCACAGGACTCGGGTGGATTCGCTGCGCAAAGCTTTTGAGAGGGTAAAAGGAAGCTCTTTTTCACTACACAGGAATGCAACCCTTCCCCTTTTTATTTTGGAAACTATCGCTTCTAATCCGTTCAGTTGATCCCCATCGCTCGATCGGATGCTCTGTCCAGTATTAAGAGTAACGGATACTAAACAACCAGAAAGCCCTTTTCTCTTATATCTTGAAGATCCCAGAGGAAAATTTTGTGATAACAAATAATGGTCATCTGGGATGGCAGATCACTTCACACCACTGCCTGGAAAGTCAAAGGGCCCAGTTTCAACTTTCCTGTGATGGAATATCTGCTGCCATAAAGGTGCCGTGGCGCCTACCAGAAAGAGTAAAATTAAGGCAAGGATAGCTAATCTGGAAAGGCTTAAAATGCTGAACTTCAACCACAGGGCAATCTAATGAAATCAAGGCTAAAGAGGCAGGGGGGGGATACATGGCCCATAGCCTAGAAAAAAACTGGGGCAACTTCAAGGCCAGGCGACTTTTTCCACAATAAGAGGGGATTGTTGAGAGTCAGCTCCTTAGAACGTTTGAAGCAACTTTTAAAGAATTGGCATGGCAAGTGCTCAGGAGTTTAACAGCCTTGTATCCCTATATTTAGCAAGCTTGTTTTATCCCAGTGAAATAGGCATTTTCTCAAAAACTTTCCTCTTGAAGCTTAAAAAAAAGCAGTCTATTTGCTCGAGGTTTGGAGAAAAGGCTTATTGAAAACTTCTTAATATCTCAGTTTTGTAAGGAAATGAATGCCATCCTTTCTTTTAGTTATAATTCAATTTAAATAAAAATTGATATTTTTTTTCATTCATATGGTTAAGTAATCCGCACTTATTCAATTGAATTTAAGCTTAACAAATAGGGGAATTGGTTGAGAATATTTGCTGGCCGGTAATTTTTTGTAATTCTCTTTAATCAGTTCGTTGTCTGTGGTTTATTGCACGAATATAGAGTCTGAAACTCAGTGTGAAACAATCTTTTTATTAAAAAAACTGAAAAAGTGTTTGAAATTAATTCAGAAAAGTAAGAAGTTGAAGTTAAGAAAGCAAAATTCACAAGTCTCCGAACACAGAGACTCAACCATAAGAACGATGTTTTCTATCATAAGTAAGGGATGCTACTAGCATCTCTTCAATTCTTTAACCTTTTGTTAAGGAGAGTAACTATGAAAAAAATTTCTTTAATACTTTTCTTTGCACTTTGTGCTTTTATTTCTAATAATGGATATGCTCAATGCGGACCTGAGGGATGCGTGTTTCCCACGCCAGATGAAACCTCTTTGGCAGCTCAAGCAGAAGGAGGCGTTCCAGCTGAACCCGGTCAAGAATATTTTGCAGGTGAGTGTTACTGTTTAGTTTGCAAATATGAACCCCAATATCGCAATAAATGGCGTTGTGAGTGGGATACCAAAAGCTATCAAGTTAAAAGATGCAAAAAAGTTCCTCAAACTTACCAAAAGACACGTGTCAGATATGTACCCCAGTACTACAAAGTAGACTGCGTACGTTATGTTCCTCAATATTACACCACTACAGAAACAAAAAAAGTTCCTCGTTATGTGTGTGATCGGGAATGCAAATATGTACCAAAATATTACTACAAACGTATTTCCAACCAAACTGCGGTGCCTTCAGCACCAGCCGCTGTCACAGCTCCTACTCCTGAGTCTAGCGACAGCAACCCATAATAAAATCAGCAGTTAATGCTTAGATTTAGAGGGCCAGATTTACGCTTTTGCAAAACAACAACGCGAATCTGGCCCTTTTGCATGCTTCACAAAATAGAATAATTCGCCCGGTTTCTCTGCGCCAATTTTAACAAAGCTTTGCTACCCTTCCTCTTTACCTGAATTTGTGCGATTTTCCCCAGAGTGCCCATAGCCATGGCTGTCTGTATATAAGATGGTCATACCTGACTTTAGCAGCATACGAGCCGGCAAGAAACTTTTCTCTTAAGCAATAGAGCAGGGGGGAGCTTGATTGCCCGCGCGTCCTAAGATTTTTAAAAAAAAACAAGCCAGTTGAAATATTTGCGTATTTAAGCTTGTGCGAATGAAAATTGCATTTGACGATTTTTTGCTTATTGCCTATAAAATACAATTTTAAAATCTTAAAAAAAACTTTAACTTATTTATTAGAGCGCAAGTATGATTGTAACTCCACCTAGTTCTCCCACAATGCCAGTACGGTCCCTCACGCAAGAGCGAGAAGAAGATGAATTCTCAAAGCCAGGGTACTTAAAAAAATTAGAGGTCAGGGGACCGTATCAAAATTTTCCTTCTGGTTTTACCTGGGAAGCCATTCCTATGTTTTCTGTGGTAGCCGGTAAAAATGGAGCAGGAAAAACAAATCTTTTGCAGGCGATTTTATTTGGATGTTTAGCCAATAGTAACCAAAGGGTTAAAGTTTTGGGTGAGCACCGCTTTCAGATCTGCTCGTTACAGAATACAGATCGGCTTACTTCATTAAGAGATGATTTGGATACTCAGTCTAAAGAAGCATTTGACAGAGAGATGGAAGAATCATGCAAGCGCTTGAACAAATACGCACTCCATAAGCTATTGCAAAAAGGAGTTGATGCTTCAGACGGCCAGCCCTTATTTGATGAAGTGATCGAATCTACCCTTCAAGAAATGAATAAAAAAGATGGAGGTTATTCTTTCCCTGACTTTGAGCGAGAATTGGTAAACCAATATAAGAAAACAGTTGCGCCGCATCTTATGGAATATAATTCGATTGAGCAAGTGGCAAAATTCACTTTTAATAAATTGCTAGATAAAAATTTGCGCGAAAGAGGCGAGAAGCGCGAGGCTGTCAAGAAAACTTTTGAGGAGATCAACCAGTACTTAATAAAATGTAAGTTCAAATACATTTTATCTGAAGAGAGTTTTGCGTGGAATGCTAATAACGGGGAATTGGGAAGCATTTGCCTAACTTTTGCTTGTCACTCTAGCTGGATGAAAGACTCGTTTACCCCTATTAGGCTAACCAGCTTATCCTCAGGAGAAAGAATCATTCTTCTCGTTCTTCTTTGGCGCTTTGACCAACGTCATATGCAAGAGAAAGGAGTAATTTTACTCGACGAACCTGATGCCCATTTAAATCCCAGCGCTGTGAAGGAAGTCATTGACATTATTAAAACCAAATTGGTTGCCGAATTGGGGATCCAAGTAATTATGACGTCCCATCACCCGACAACAGTGAGTTTCGTTCCCAAAAAATGTTTATTTATACTAGAAAATGAAGCCCCCGGTTTTGAACCTTCCATTAAGCCGGTGGCCAACAAAAAACAAGCCATGAATATTTTAAGTGGCAATTTAGTCTATGTAAATGAACCCTTTGCCGTAGTATTTGTGGAAGGAGAGAAAGATAAGCAGTTTTATTCCATGCTAGCCAAACGCTTAAACGACAGCCGTCTGATAGAGTCTCAATTGATTTTCAAAGTGCACGGCGCAGGAAATAACGATGAGCTATCTAGCTGCTCTGCTATTAGATCACTGATTGAGAAAATTGCAGGGCAAACGACCGAACCCTTATCCCAATTTGTGTTTGGTCTCATAGATGGTGATAACTTTAACCATGAAGGAGGCAGCAGAAATTTAAAGGCCTTGAAACGGTATAGCTTAGAAAACTATATGTTGGATCCCATCCATTTATTTCTATGCCTTGACTACATCCGCCAGGAGGTCAGCGCTGATCCTAACCTTCAACCTCATCTAAGTGAGTGTATAAAAATTTTTACAAGTTTAGTTTCCTCTTTATCTAAAGCTGATCAGCCTATCGAGCAACTCCTCAGCGACCGGCATTTTTGCCAACAACTCGTCGATGTTTTTTATGCACGCGTGCGTCAAGCATGGGAGAGCGCTTTCCAGCATAGAGAGCAGAATTTAAGTATTTTAAATAAAATTCTCCAGCAGCAAATTGAAGCATGCGAAGCAATCATAAAGGGTACTTCACCCATCGTGGAATTAATGAATGTTGTAGGAAAAATTTCCCAACAGCCAATCCGGGCAGCCGAATTTTTAAAAGAACTTTTGACGAAGTTGGGGAAAGAGTTCGAGCAAGTAGCTGAACAAGTTAATCCGGCTATATCTAATTTTTTAGCTTCCTTAACTATTAATAAAAACAGCGAAATAAATAAAGGCTTGTCTGAAAAAAAAGCTGAGCAAAAGCGTATCTTCGAAACCTTAAAAGTTTTTTTTGAAAATTTAAAGAAAGATCTTATGCAAAAGTATAGCCAAGGCGAGAATTTAGGTGGCTTAACCCAACTTCTTCAGCAGCAAATCGAAGCATGTGAAGTAATTCTAAAGGGTGATTCACCCATCGTGAAATTAATGGATGCCGTAGTAGATATTTCACAAAAGCCGAGCAAAGCTACTCACTTTTTAAAAGAATATTTATCGGGTTTAAAGGGAGAGTTTGAACAAATAATTGAACCAACTAATTATGGGGTATTTAATCTTTCTGCCTGTTTGATTTTTGATGACAACAACAAAAAAAATAAGGACTTACTTGGAAAAAACTCTGATCAAACGCGTATCGCTGAAAAATTAAAGGGGTTTTTTGAAAAACGAGCAAAAAATCCTACTAAACAATCTGAAAAAGAGTGGAATAAATTAGTCAGGTGTTTAAATGCACGTGAGATAAAAATTATGGACCAATCAAGCAACGTAGATTGGGAAAGCAAAGAGAGTGAAAAAGTGTACCTGGTCTTAAACAATCGCCTGCATGCAGTCCACCGATTGCAATATCCTAGATTTTTGCTTTATCTTAGAGGACACAATTTACAAACAATTTACGAAAAAATACTCAAAATCCCTCATGAACTTCTCAACGATTTTGCTTTTATTTTAGACCAGATGCAAAGCGTGTCAATACCCTCTGATTTATTGGAAATTTATTCCTCTATGAAGGATATCATTGAGGAAAATGAGGTACAAGCCCCACAAGAAGAAAATTCAGGCGTAATTCCTTACTTCCACAACTTAAAAACTAGGATTGCCAAAGAAGAGCAACGTGCTGAAGAAGAGCAGAGGCATGCTGAAATAAGGCAAGCTATGGATCAAAAAGGGATAGAGGAGGAAAATTTAGAGTTTAATCTTGGGTGGGGCGAAGAGGAAGAGCCAGAAACTTAGAGTAGGCCTGAAATAGCCGATTTTGGATCTCAAAGCGAGCTATGCCCTTGGCTCTTTCAACTCTAAATTTATTTATGCACTCAATGGTTTTAAAATAAAATTTCACATTCAAGGTAGCCCAAAATAAAATAATAGAAGGCATTATTTACATGTTAAAAGAGAGTAAGTGAAAGGAGTAAATCTGTTGTCATGTCTTGTTTATTAGGAAGATATTGTCCTAATGGTAGCTGTTGAAGTCGCTAGCAAAGGCCTGCATTTTTGCGATATTGCTACTAAAAGGCCACCTTCAATCAGCAATAAAGGAATTCAGGGCCAATTGCCGTTGCTCTTGTTAAAGTGGGAGTAAATGCGAATTTTAAATGCTTTGAAAGGACATTTGTTTCAAAATTGAAGGATATTTTAATGAACCAAATTATTTCCTATTGATAGGCCACCTGGTAAGATTCTGGCTCCAGAAGAAGGATTTATTATCTCGCTCGCTTGCTGCATGAGTAGCTTTTAATTAACTAGAGTTGCTAGAACCGGCATCTAGTGAATAAGAACAGATTATGCCCATGAAAAGATGATGCCAAGCCCCATAAACATCATCGGTGAAGGAAAGATGTTTTTAGCTCTGAATAGCGTAGTGTTGGCAGAGTGATTGTTCGCCATGTTTTTACGAAAATTCTTAACCTAAAATTTATGAAAAAAATAATGAGCTGATGGAATGATTTTTAGCAAAATTCTCTGTTCCCTTTGCCAATCAAAGTCCCGATTTGCATACTTTTACCGCAAGCAAGATAAAAATTGCCTAAAAGAGAAGAAGAATAAATACTTTGAATAAAGCGTTAGGGCAAGCCTTAAAAAATGCACGCCATCCTAAGCTTGATAATCAACTTATCGTAAAATTTGAGGAGATTGCATGTTGCCGCCAACTGTTACTTCTAGCAACCAGGTAAGCTTTCAAGCTACCGTTTTTGAAAACCTCAAAGATCCGGTCTCAGGAAAGCTGATGACCAGGGCCGTTACCTTGTTTCCTTGCGGCCATAATTTTAATGTAAAAACTATAGCCTTAAAGCTTAATGGTTTTTGTCCCTTAGATGGGAAGCCTATTGAAGGGCATGCACCCAATTACACTATTAGAAAGCTAGCCGGACTAGAAGAGCTTAAGCCTGAGCCTGGTCTGGAAAAAGGCAAGCAAAAAATATCTTCTTCTCCATTTGCCAAAGAGCATTATCTCGAGCTTTTATTTAACCTCTTAGACGAACCTTCTATTCAAGAGGACGAGCCTTTAAAAAAAACGCTAGAAAGCCAGCTCGAAGAGTTAATGAACCAAGAAAGCAAAGAACTGACAGCAAAAGAGAAAGAAAGTTTTAAATGGACGGAAAAGTTGCTAGGAGAAAGTAAAAAAGTGAGGCAATTTGTTGCGCGAAAGCTGCAGCAAATGCAGCACAACTCTCTTTCTATTACTACTTCTTTTTGTTTTCTTTCTGAGCCTGCTTTAGCTGGCGCCCGTGCTAAAGAAGGGCAAAATCCCTCTTCGGAGCCGATGGCCTCCCTTTATGATGGGATCCTTCATTTTCATTTTCCTCAAAAGGAGGAAAATCGGGGAGAACAAGCCTCCATTTTAGAAAAAATTTACAACCTGGATCCCCGCCTTTCTTATGAAGCCAAAGTAACCTCCATCTTTGAGAGCCTCTTTAAAAAGGCCCAATCCCTTTCTCCTTTAGAATTTGAGGATAAAAATCGGAAAAAAGAGTCTTTTACCTTGGCTACTTATGCCTCTTATCTCCTTAATATTAACCGCCTCTTAATTTGGCAAAAGCTGCCTGGAGGAGCGGCCTATCTAGGCCAAGCAGAGATTAAAGCTTTGCCTTTAAAGCAAAAAGGAGAGCTTTTTAAAGAGTGGATAAAAGAGCATGGGAAGAATGTCTCGACGCTAGATTTATTTAATTTAGGCTTAACTTTTTTAGCACCAGAAATTGGGCTGCTTTCCAATTTGAAAGCGCTTATCTTAACGCAAAACCAACTAACGGTTCTTCCTACCACAATTGGGCAGCTTACTCGGCTAGTAGTGCTTAACTTGGAGGGAAATCAGCTAAGAGCTCTTCCTCCCACAATTGGATACCTTTCTCATCTGAAAGAGCTTAGAGCACAAGGAAACCAGCTGACCGCTCTTCCTGACACCATTGGACAGCTTACGCAGTTGGAAGCTGCTGACTTAACACGAAACCAGCTGGTCGCTCTTCCTCCCACCATTGGGCGGCTTTCAAAGTTGATGTGGCTTTGTTTAGGGCAAAACCAGCTGATGGCTCTTCCTGCTAGCATTGGGCAGCTTACACAGCTGAAATGGCTTAAGTTAGGAAAAAACCAGCTGACGGGTCTTCCTGCCACAATTGGACAACTTACTCAGCTACAAATACTCGACTTAGAGGAAAACCAGCTGACGGCTCTTCCTACCACAATTGGACAACTTACCCAGCTACAAATACTCGAATTAGGGGAAAACCAGCTGACGGCTCTTCCTACTACAATTGGAGAGCTTTCAAAGCTGGAATGGCTTTATTTAACTCAAAATGAGCTAGCAATTCTTCCTGTCACGATTGGGCAGCTTACTCAGCTGAAAGGGCTTAGCTTATGTGCAAACCCGCTAACAGTTCTTCCTGTAACAATTGGGCAGCTTAATCAGCTAAAAACGCTTAACTTAGAGAAAAACCAGCTGAAGGCTCTTCCCACCACAATTGGGCAGCTTACCCAGCTGGAATGGCTTAACTTAAGGGAAAACCAGCTGGCGGCTCTTCCTATCGCAATTAGGCAGCTTACTCAGCTGAAAAGCCTTAACTTATGGGGAAACCAGCTAAGGGCTCTTCCTGTGGAAATCAAAAAGCTTCAACAGCTTGGCGCGTGGATAGATTTGGGTGGAAACCCTTTGCAAAGCGCTTGTTAAGGAAGATAAAAAATAGATAAGCGAGAGGTGCAGAAGCAAGCATAGCGCCTTTTGAAAAATAGAGCATGAGAAAAATTTAAAACGCAAAGTGGGATGCATATAAAAAGAGGCCATTTTAGCAGCCTTTATCCTCTTTAAGCCTTGCTAGAATTCTCGATTTTAAGGATGAGCAAATAAGGAAAGAGGGAGTTTAGAGGAGTAATAACCCTTTGTACATAATGCGCTTTAGTTCTATAGAAAACGCTCTTTCATTTTTTGGTGCTTGAAATAAGCTAGCAGGAGAGGCCAATTCTTTCTCTCTTTTGGCCGATTTTTAGTAAAACGCAAGTTTAACGCAAGCTGGCTCTAAACTGCGATCTCGAATTCTTCAATTTTTTTATTTCGGTGCATCCAGAGTAGGATGGTGATGAATAAGTGTGGATGGCTTAAGCCTTCCTTGTGGAAGCCGGTAAAAGTTAGGGCAGTTTTAAGGGGTACTGATTATGATATTGCTTTTTTTGACAAGCTCTATCGTGAGAGAATTTTTCAAAAATATCTGCCTAAGCTGCTAAATCGCGTGTAGTTTATTTTTTCCAGATCAGAGGGAGCTTCCTGCGGCAGCTTTAAATTTTTTCTTCCTCAGAAGGAGCTTTCGCTTTGAGAACCGCTTCATTTATTTTTTTGATGGCAACAGAGGTTGATAAAACGTGGACATCTCCACAGTCTTTTTTTAAATATTTGTTCGTAAAAATAGCGATAAATCTTTGAAAGAGATTTAACCAAACGACCGTAATGCTTTGGCTATCTTTATTGATTAATACCTTTAGTCGTTTTAAGTGATAATTTTTGCCTTTTAAAATCTCTGTTTTATACGGGATAATATCATTCCACTCAAAAGACTTAGCTACGATTTTCATAAAACCTCTTAGTGCTTCTATTTTGCTGAGATAAAATTATAGGATTTTATGTGTTTTTGGTCATTAAAATTATTTTGTTGTAGTGTGGAACTAGTTCGCCAGTTTATCCTTATAGGAAAGTAATTAAAAAGATGAAAAGTTGTCGAAAGCCCATAGTCCATAAAGGTTCAACAGGCGGGTTTATGTAAGCGATTAGGATGCCGAGTGCAAGTAGGTCCTATCTGTTTGGCGTGATTGATTGGGCCTCTATTCCAAAAGAAAGGCCGCAAATTAAATTGTCCCTCTCACAAAAATTAGATGAGCGCTCGCAAGAAAATTTCTTACTGGCAAACCCCATGCTTTAGTGGTAGCTTTCTTCAAATTTGGGTGCGGAAAGTCTCAAAAAAAGCTTGTTGCCTACTAAAGAAAGGGTGCATGCCTCCCGCTATAATTGGTTCTGCTATAAAGCAGGATTTTTGCGTAAAATAGCCTGCCGGCCAAGTTAAAAGGAGCTGAAAATCAAGGAGAAAAAACTAAGGTTCAGCTTAATAACCGTAGAGGCAGAAGAGGGCAAAGGCATAGCCAAGAGTGTAAAGAATGGCTTCACCTTTTGCATCTTGAAGAAATTGGTAGAGTATCTCTAGTCAATAAGGTTGCAATTTAGGGATAGGTAGAACTTAACTAAAGACCTTTAAATATCCACCGCACAAATTGGTTGACATCTTCCCTTGAGTGCCATAAATCCTAAAGTTAGGGGAATTATCTAGAGAAAATCACGAGGTTGTAAATGGGACATCGCATCGAAACGGATAGCATGGGTGAAATGAGAGTTCCCCAGGAAGCTTATTACGGGGCTCAAACAGCTCGCTCTTTGATTTATTTTAATATTGGACATGAAATAACGCCCCCATGTGTCATTCGAGCCTTAGCAATTGTTAAAAAAGCCTCTGCTTTCACTAACGTGGAACTAGGAAAGCTGCCTGCTAAAAAAGGCAGATGGATTATTCAAGCTGCTGATGAAGTGATAACAGGAAAGCTGCATCTCCATTTCCCTCTCCGTATTTGGCAGACTGGCAGCGGAACCCAAACTAACATGAATATGAATGAGGTGATTGCGAACCGAGCGATCGAACTAGCGGGAGGCGTGATAGGCAGCAAAAAACCGATCCATCCAAATGATGATGTGAATATGAGTCAATCTTCCAACGACGCCTATCCCACCGCCATGCATATTGCTGCAGTTGAGGAGATCACTCATCGTTTATTGCCTGCCGTCCACTACATGCGCGACGCCTTAGAGAAAAAAAGGGAAACTTTTCAAGATATTATCAAAATTGGGCGCACCCATTTAATGGATGCCACCCCCTTATCCTTAGCCCAAGAGTTCTCTGGATATGTGGCCCAGCTAGACGATAATCTTACCAATATAAAAGCAACTTTGCCCGCCCTTTATCGCCTAGCTTTAGGTGGAACGGCGGTAGGGACGGGGTTAAATACTCATCCAAAATTTGCCGAACTAGTGGCAAAAAAAATTGCAGAGGAAACGAAATTACCCTTTGTTTCAGCGCCTAATAAATTTGCTTCACTAGCTTCTCACGATCCCCTCGTATTTGCAAGCGGAGCGCTTAAAACATTGGGCGCTACTCTTTATAAAATTGCCAATGATATCCGGTGGTTGGCTTCAGGACCACGCTGTGGCTTGCAAGAGATCTCCTTGCCAGAAAATGAGCCAGGCTCTTCTATTATGCCAGGAAAAGTCAATCCCACCCAGTGTGAAGCGATGACAATGGTGGCAATTCAAGTGATGGCCTATGACCACGCCATTACGATGGCTGGAGCCATGGGAAATTTTGAACTGAACGTCTATAAGCCCCTCATTATTTATAATTTTGTGAACGCTGTGCATTTGATTTCAGATTGTTGCCGTTCATTTACCCAATATCTCATTGAGGGGCTTAAGCCCAATAAAGACCGGATCAAAGAGCTTCTCGATCGATCTTTAATGCTGGTGACCGCCTTAACGCCTAAAATTGGGTATGATAAAGCGGCGCAGGCTGCTCATAAAGCTTATGTAGAAAATACGACTTTAAGAGAAGCTTGTTTAGCTTTAGGGTTTGTGACGGCAGCAGAATTTGATCAGATAGTGGATCCTGCAAAAATGATTGCTCCCCATGGCTAAAAACCTTAAGGGTTTTTTTCTGGTTAATTTTCAGCTTTAAACTAGCAGGCCATTTCTGCTAAAAAAACGGATGATTTAACCCCTCGTGCGGAATCTCCATGCAACTCATGTTCAGGTTAAGAACTTTGCTTGGCAGCTTGTGCAAATAGGGAGACATCCTCTATGGCTAATTGTATCGCACTTTGCCAAAAGTCGGGGGTAGTTAAATCGACATCCAAATGCTTTTTGGCGACTTCTTCACAACTCATTCGCCCCGTATCTTGCAATAAGCTGTGGTAGCGCTTAGCAAAGTTTTTGGGGGACGAGCGTCCCATGGCATAAATGCCCATGCTAAAGAGATAGCCAAAGGCGTAGGGAAAATTGTAAAACGGGAGTTCGGTCAAATAGAAATGCAATTTTTCAGCCCAAAAATAGGGGTGGTATTCGCTTAAGGAGTCGCAAAAGGCAGTTTGCTGGGCCTTTTGCATCAGTTCGCAAAGCTCTTCAGCAGAGAGGGTTGAATGCTTTCTTTTAATATATAATTCTGATTCAAATAAGAAGCGGCTATGAATATTCAGGAAAAAAATGCTGCTTCGTTGAAGCCTTTGGTCGAGCAGAAAAAGTTTTTCAGCAGGCTTATAAGCTTTTTTAAGTAAGGCATCCGATAAAATTTGTTCGGCAAAAGTGGAGGCTGTTTCTGCCAGGCTCATAGGGTAACTTTGAGCAAGAGGGGGTAGATCAAATACAGCTTGGCTATGGTATGCATGTCCCAATTCATGGGCTAAAGTCATTAAGTTTTCCAGCGTATTTGAATACGTCATGAAAATGCGACTTTGCTTTTGCAGCGGGAAAGAGGTGCAAAATCCTCCCGGGCTTTTGCCTGGGCGATCTTCAGCTTCTACCCATTTTTGTTGCTTCGCCTGTGTTGCAAGACGCCCCAAAGAGGGACTAAACTCTTGAAAATGCTCTTCAATGAGAGCAAATCCCTCCGTATAAGAAATCTTTTTCTGTTTTTTGCCTAAAGGAGCTGCGAGGTCATGCCACGCTAGCTTTTTTTGCTTGAGAAGTTTTGCTTTGACCTTCAGGTAATCTAAAAAGGGAGCTTTATTTTCGGTTACCACTTGCCACATGGTCGTCAGTGTTTTTTCACTTAAGCGATTAAGGTTTAGGGCTTCTTTAAGATAGGAATTCCACCCTCTTTTTTCATAGACTTTGGAGCGAAAACCTGAGATATGATTGAGAATTTGCGCTAAAATCTCTTTTTCTTGATCCCATGCTTTAGTCCATTGCGAAAAAACATGGCTACGCGTTTTGCGGTCGGCATGGGTCAGTTGATTGTAAGCTTGCCCCACTGATAGAAGCCGTTTTTCCCCCTCAATGGTGCAAGAAATCCGCATTTTTCCTACCTGTGTTTGGTAAAGCTGATACCAGCCATGAAACCCATCTACAGCAAGGTCGTGAATTAAAGCTTCTTGCTCTAGAGGGAGTTTTTCTAAAGCTCTTAGGCGCCTTTCCTCTAAAATAAATTGAATGGGTAGCAGATCTTTATTTTTTAGCAGGCCTCGGAATTGGCCTTTTGATAATTTCGCTAATTGTTGATTAAGCCCATCGTTGAGGTTTTGGAAGCTTGCAAATGCCTCTTGCAGCCTTGCATTAAAACGGATGGCCTCCTGATCGTGGGTATTTTGGGCAATCAGACAACTAGCATAGGACAAGGCATTGGAAAGCTGAGCGTCTACCTCTTGCAAAGATAAAATAGAATCTAAAAGATTGCCAGACGAAAGGAGATATCCTAATTGCTGAAGACTTTGCATGAGATTATCAGCAATTTTTGAAAGAGGTATTTTGGGATAGAGGGTGTTTAAATTCCAAAGGGGCTTCATTGCGGTGGGCATCCTTTCTCCTTGCTTTGAACGTTCAAATTTTGAGCCTGAAAGAGGAGGAAGTCAATAAAAAAGCTTAAGCCATCAAGCTTGGAGGTAACAGCCATGCCCCTTTTCTTCAATTAGCTCATAAATGAAAGAGAGTTTTAGCGATTAAAATAGAAAAGGGGCCCCTAGCTCCTGTAGAACTAAAGGCGGAATAGGGCTCCCTATTTTTCCTCTTTCAGATTAAATTCATTAAGCTTGTTGCGAAGCGTTCTAACACTTATGCCAAGCACTTCTGCGGTTTTCGTGCGATTATGATGCTGCGCTTGTAAAGTTTCAATAATCAGCCTTTTTTCGAGCTCTTGAAGGGTCATTCCCACAGGCAAAGATAAGGGGGAATTTGTGGTTGAAGAGAGGGTCCGAGGCAATTTTGGTGAAAGGTTTGGATGATTGTTTTCGATATAAAGATGCTCAGGTGTAATTTCTGAACCTGGGGTCATTACTACCGCTCTTTCGACAATGTTAGCCAGCTCACGTACATTGCCCGGCCATGAATAATTTTGTAACTTTTTAATCGATTCTCTAGAAAAGCTTTTGGCGGGCTTGTGATTTTCCATGCACATTTTTTCTAAAAAGTAATGGGCTAGAGGAAGAATATCTTCAGGGCGATCTCTTAGGGGAGGAAGGCTAATGGGGACAACATTTAACCGGTAGTATAAATCTTCTCGCAGAACTTTTTGGGCGATAGCCTCTTTCATATCTCGATTTGAGGTGGAAATCAAGCGGACGTCGACTTTAATGGGCTTACTTCCTCCCACTCGTTCAAATTCTTGCTCTTGGATAGCGCGCAAAAGCTTGGCTTGCACTGCTAGGGGAACTTCTGTGATCTCATCTAAGAGAAGAGTGCCTTTATGGGCCAATTCGAACCTTCCAAGGCGTTTAAAGTTAGCCCCCGTAAAAGCCCCTTTCTCATGTCCAAAAAATTCCGATTCAATCAACGTTTCAGGGATTGCCGCGCAGTTCACTTTAATAAAAGGGTATTGAGCTCGCGCTGAGTTGGCATGAATAGCTTGGGCAATCACTTCTTTTCCTGTGCCCGATTCCCCGTTAATAAACACGCTCGCATTGCTCTGGGCAACTTTTTTGACATCTTTCAAAATATGGCTCATGATAGGGCTTTCGCCAATAATCTGAAGAGGACTGCGACTTTCTCCGGTAGAGAGTTGTTGACGTAGGTATTGGTTTTCCTGAACTAAGGATAAATGTTCTTTTGCTTTTTCAGTAATCGCTTCAATTGTATCGGGAGAAAAGGGTTTGATCAGGTAATTAAAGGCTCCGAATTTCATGGCTTCTACGGCATTCTCGATACTTCCAAAAGCGGTGATCACGACGACAAGTGTACTGGGAGAGGCCTCCTTGCATTTTCTAAGGATATCAATCCCCGTTAGATCCGGCAGTTTCATATCCGTGATCACCATATCAAAAGGACTATCTTTAATGAGACTAAGGGCTTTTTTGCCATTTTCTGCTGTGACAACTTCAATATTTTTTCGGCGAAGCGTTTCAGCAAGAAAGTTTCTGACGAGCGACTCATCGTCAACGATCAATATCTTTTCCACGGGCATAAGATATTCCTTCAATATGGGGTTCTTTCCTACTTATAAGCTTTTATGGGTAATTTTAAAGAAAATTCTGACCCTTTTTGAACAATTGAATGAACTTCAATCTGTCCTCCATGAATTTCGACGGCTTTATAGACTTCCGCTAGCCCCCATCCATTTCCTGTGGGCCGCGTTGTAAAAGAGGGGGAAAAAATTTTTTCGAGATGTTGAGGGGAAATTCCAATGCCGGTATCTTGGACTTGGATAATGGCAAATTCTTCAACCTGTCTAAGCTTTAAAGTGAGAGTCCCCTGATTCGACATGGCTTGAACGGCATTGACTATAAGGTTAAGGATGGCAGCGCGTAAAATTTGGGCATCTGCCTGAATCCATAAGGTGGGGGCATCTGTTTCTAAAGTGATTTGAATCCCTTCACTTAGGATAGGATCGACCAAGGCGTGTTGGCGAAGTTCTTCCAAAAGCTGCACAAGTTCAGTGGCTGCAAACTGAGGGTGTAGTGGCCTAGAATAATCCAAGACTTGCGTGACTAATCGATTCAGATTATGGGTTCCTTGGACGATATAGCCGGCCATTTTTTGAAGCTCTGGTTTATCTGCTAAGTCCCTTTGTAGTAAAGAGGCAAATCCCTCCATTCCTCCAAGCGGATTTCGAATTTCGTGGGCCACACTTGCTGTCATCTCTCCCAAAATTTTCATACGACTAGTACGGTTAGCGAGGAGTTGTAAACGTCTGATTTCTGTGACATCTCGTACAAGGATAAGGATCCCTTGCATCCCATCTATCTCGGAATAATCCTGATTTGAAGAGTTTTGCAGCATACAGGTGGTGTGAATCTCAAGCTCGTATTGTTTGCCTGAAGGGGATAGGAAAGGGATATAAGATGTTTTAGGAGCATATTTTTCTTGCAGAGATTTTTTAAGAGAGAATCCCCATAAGTGATCGTCAAAGTTTTTCCAAAATTTTTCAAATAGAACTAGCTGAGGATCAATTTCTAAGATGTGCTGAATAGCAGAATTATAAGCGGTCACATTTCCGTTAAGGTCCACAAACAACACCCCTTGGGAAAGGTTGCAAAGAATTGTATGGAGGTAACAATTGAGAGAATCGACTTCCCGTATCTTAGCACTAAGCTTCTGGTTGGAGGTTTGCAATTCAGTTTGAAAAACTTGCATTTGCTCCAGGCAAGCTTGCATTTTTTGTAATAAGACGGTTTCACTTGCATAGCTTTCTTGGGAGAGAGGAGTTTTGGATGCTTTTTCTACCTCATGCAAGGGATTGGAAAGGATAGTCTGAGTGTTTGTGCTTTCAGCTTGCATGCATATGCCCTAAATTTAATGCGAAATGGGGAAGAGACTGATTGTTATGGAAAATTTCAAGATATTATTTACAGTTTTTTTGGGCAAGATTTCCTCATGAAATGGGCAGGAATTTTCAAATTAAAGGCTAGGTCCTTGATACTCCGTTATTTTTGAGCAGCTCATTTTTTGATTGCTGTTGCAAAAAAACAAGTTGTATGGGATAATGCGACATCACATTAAATATTATTAAAGCCGCAGCTGGAAATCGTTTAGGAGAAAAAATGGCTCGTTATACAGGTAAAAAAAATCGGATCGCACGGCGATTTGGCGCCAATATCTTTGGCCGCTTGCGCAATCCGCTTCTACATAAACCCAATCCGCCTGGCATGCATGGCGCGAGACGTCGAAAAAAGTCCGACTACGGGGTTCAGCTAGAAGAAAAACAAAAACTCAAAGCCATTTATGGCATGTTGAGTGAAAGTCAATTAATTAATTACTATAAAAAAGCGGCAAAACTCGAAGCGAATACAGCGCAAGTTTTGGCCCAGCAGCTCGAATGCAGGCTTGACGTAGTGGTGCATCGCTTGAAGTTTGCAAGCACAATTTTTGCAGCGCAACAGCTTGTTTCTCACGGCCATATCCTAGTGGATGGCAAAAAAGTTGACCGCCGTTCTTTTCAAGTTCGACCAGGCATGGTGATCTCTGTTAGAGAAAAGTCTCGCGGCATTAAGGCTATCCAAGAAGCGCAAGATGGCAGTATGCGTTCAGTTCCAGAGTATCTTTCTGTTGATAAAGAGAATTTTTCTGGACAATTGCTCGAATATCCTAGCTATGAATTGATGCCATGGCCTATTCCTATCAATCTTCCTGAAATTTGTGATTTCTTGGCCCACTCAACTTAATCTTTAATTTGCTAAAGATTGGTAAATTCAAGCCCACCTCGCAAGAGTTGGGCTTTTTTTATTTCAAAAAATTCGGCAAATTCACCTACCTCAATCTAGTAAAGCTTTTTTCTTTTAGAATAGATAAAAAAGGTTTGTGCATGATTGTCCCCTTCAGGGAATGCCAAAAACAGAACAAAAAAGATTGCTTAAAGACAGGAAAGATAAAAAAAGGTTTTAACGAGCCTGCTTTTAAAAAAAGAGGCTTAGCTTGACAAAATTTTT
The DNA here is from genome assembly GCF_018342475.1 of Parachlamydia sp. AcF125. Lineage (NCBI taxonomy): Bacteria > Pseudomonadati > Chlamydiota > Chlamydiia > Parachlamydiales > Parachlamydiaceae > Parachlamydia > Parachlamydia sp. AcF125. The sequence continues at coordinate 182,725 of NZ_JAEMUD010000005.1, forward strand.
TCCCAATAAAGCTAAGAAATAGACCTCTTTAAAATTTTTCAGATGGAGTAGATTGCCTTAGGATGAATTGATCGATAAAGAGACAGGAGGGGCTTTGAAAAAACTTTTAACCTCATGCACTCGGCAGGCCCAGCTCGCCATTCCCAATAATAGAAAAAATACAAGGGTCTCGCTAAAAAAGTAAAAGCATTGCCTGGAAAATTCTCGAGAGAAATGAGGGGGAGTTTGGGTTAATAAAGCTTGTAAGGAGGTATCCCCAATCAAAAAATGGGTGATGACCCAAGCTCCCGAAAAGGCAAGAAAAGCAGACAAGGTGATTTTGCCTAAAGGGCGCAGCAAAGGAAAAAGGGATTCTGAAAAAGCTCTTTTTGGCAAAGCGAAGAGAAGGTAAAAGAGATTAACCCAGGCGCTTACGCTTGTAGCCAATGCCACACTAGCAGCGCCCCCATTCCATACCCCCACCAAGATAGTATTTAAAAAGCCGTTTAGCCCCAGGGCAAGCATGGAAGCGATCAGGGGAATGCGATAATTCTTTTGGGCGTAAAAAACGGCTGCTAAGATTAAGACAAGCGCCATAGGTAATAGCCCTAAGCCATATCCCCAAAGGCATAAGGTTGTTTGGTAAGTCGAATGGTTGGAAAATTGCCCTCTTCCGTAGATAAAGTTAATGCTGCAAGTCGCTAATAGCAGCAGTGCAAAAGAAAGGGGGATCATTAAAACCAAAGCTTTTTCTAAGGAAAAACGCAAGAGCTGAAAAAAAAGATGGGGTTGATTTTCTTTAATGGCTCGCGTTAAAGGGGGAAGAAGCGCTCCGGAAAGTGAAATGCCAAAAAGGGCGAGGGGGAGCTGTTGCAGGCGAATGGCATACCAGAGATAAGCAGGACCCTCCTCATGGGCATATCTAGCAAAGAGAACATCGATTGTGTTGTTAATTTGTGAGGCAGCAACTCCTAGCATGCCAAAAAGAAGAGGTTTTCCCAGACGCTTCAAAACCGCAAAGTTAGGAAGGAGCAACTTCCAAGAAAAGCAGAAAGGCCCCCTTTCAAATAGGGCGTAAATAGGTGGAATGGTGATAAGCCACTGGCAGGCACATCCTAAAATAACGGTAAAAGAAAGCCATACCATCGCCTGTTCTGGCAAATAATTTCGCAAAAGCAAGGCACTGACAATAGAAATAAGATTGAAGGTGACAGGAGCGATTCCTGGAATAAAAAAATGTTTTTCGCAATTGAGAAAGGCAGAATTAAGCCCGAATAAACAAATGAAAAAGAGACTGGGCATCATTAAAAGCGTTAACCAAATAATTTCTCGGTTAGCGGGTGATAAAGAGCCAAAAGTTAAAATCATCCCTAGGCTTCCCATAATAGCAAAGAGAAGAACCAGCAAAAAAAGGGATAAGCCCCCTTTAAGATGGAGGAAAAAGGTATAAGCTTCTGGAGTTGACCGGGCGCGACTATCTTCAAAAAGGGGGATAAAGGCTGTATGCAAAGCGCCTTCGCCAAACAAACGGCGACAGAGATGGGCAAAGCGGAAGGCCAACAAAAAAGCGGCGACTGCAGGGCTTGTGCCAAAGGCAAAAGTCATGGCAATATCGCGTCCCATGCCCGAAATGCGACTTAACAAGGTCCCGCTGAAAAAGTGTTTGGCAGACCGAAAAAGAGTATAGGGAGAGTCAGAGTTTTTGCTATTCATGCCGCCCATCTTAAAAAGAAAAAATCCCGATTGTCAACAAGAGTTTCTCTTTGATAAGATAACGGCTCATTATAATAAAAGGATAGATGGATGAAAACAGAAAAATTATGGCTGGGAGCTCATACTTCTGCTGCAGGCGGAGTACAAAATGCTTTATTAGAAGGCAAGCAGATAGGTGCCTCAATCGTTCAACTTTTTACGAGCAATCAAAAAAGATGGGAAGGGAAAGTTTTAGGAGAAAAAGAGATCCAAGCGTGGCAAAAAGCATTGGAGGAAACCGGGATTGAGCAGGTTATGAGCCACGATAGCTATCTGATTAATCTTGGATCGCCGAATGGAGAAGTTTTAGAGAAGAGCAAAAAAGCTTTTAGGGAAGAGGCGATTCGTTGTCAGCAGCTAGGTATTTCCTATTTAAATTTCCATCCAGGAGCGGCACTTCAGGGGGGTGAGCAGCAATGCTTAGATTGTATTTGCGAGAGTTTAATAGGAATGCAAGATTTACTGGAAAATAGCTCCACCCGTCTACTTTTAGAAGCTACAGCGGGGCAAGGATCCGCGGTAGGCTGGCGATTTGAGCATCTCGCCTACATCATCAATCAAGTTCAGCATAAGCTTCCAATTGGGGTGTGTATTGATACCTGCCATATTTTTGCAGCTGGGTATGATATTCGGACACCTGCTGCTTGGAACGCAACTTTAGAGGAATTTGATCGAGTAGTAGGATTGAATCACCTTTATGCCTTTCATTTAAACGATTCGGCAAAAGGGCTAGGCTCGCGCGTGGATCGACATCAACCTCTTGGAAAAGGGCAAATTGGAATTGAATCGTTTCAGTTTTTAATGAAGGATTCGAGAACCAAAGATCTCCCCAAATATCTGGAGACGCCAGGAGGGACAGAATTATGGGAAGTTGAGATTCAAATGTTACAGGATTTTGCGAAGCATCCCTCTTCGCGCGACTAAAATTATAGAAAAAGGCACACATCTATGCGTATAAAAATTAAACAACTGAAAAATCCTCCCCCTGATAAACCTTCCCCTATAGGAAGTGAAGTGATGCTCAAAGGGTGGGTAAGAACCGTTCGCAATCAAAAAACTTTTACCTTTATTGAAATTAACGATGGGTCTACCTTATCTAATTTCCAAGTCATTGCCAATCCAGACCTTCCCAACTATGAGAAAACCATACAAGAATTAAGTACGGGAGCCTCTGTTGCAATTCAAGGCACTGTTGTCGAAAGCCCAGGTAAAAATCAGTCTTTAGAACTCGTGGCAAAAGAGATTCGAATGATGGGGAGCTGCGATCCAGAGACTTATCCCCTTCAGAAAAAGCGGCACTCTTATGAGTTTTTGCGCACAATCGCCCACCTGCGGCCACGCACCAATACCTTAGGCGCTGTAGCACGGATCCGGAATGCGCTGTCTTTTGCAACTCATCTCTTTTTCCAAACAAAAGGCTTTCTCTATGTACATACGCCGATTATCACCTCGTCGGATTGTGAAGGTGCAGGGAAAATGTTTCGCGTCACAACTTTAGATCCTGACTCTTTGCCTAAAACAAAAGAGGGCAAGGTTGATTATTCCAGGGATTTTTTTGAAAAACCTACCTATCTTACGGTTTCAGGGCAGCTAGAAGGGGAAATTTATGCGTGTGCGCTATCAGATATTTACACGTTTGGACCCACTTTCCGAGCAGAAAATTCCAACACCTCGCGGCACCTAGCAGAATTTTGGATGATCGAGCCAGAGATGGCTTTTGCAGATATTAATGATGACATGGATTGTGCCGAGCAATACTTAAAATACACCATCCAGCATGTATTAGAGCATTGCCAAGAAGATATTGATTTCTTTAATCAATATGTCTCTTCGGGTTTGCGCGAACGGCTTGAGCACATTGTGAATACACCCTTTGAGCGGGCGTCTTATAGTTATGCCATTCGGATCTTGGAAAAAGCTAACAAGCCTTTTGAATATCCAGTCAAATGGGGCGCAGATTTACAATCTGAGCATGAAAGATTTTTGGCCGAAGAATATTTTTCTAAGCCTGTCATTCTTACAGATTATCCAAAAGAGATTAAATCGTTTTACATGCGCTTAAACGATGATGAGAAGACGGTTGCGGCAATGGATGTTTTGGTTCCTCGCATTGGAGAAATTATTGGAGGAAGCCAAAGGGAAGATCGATTAGATTACTTAAAGCAGCGTTTAATCGAGAACAATTTGAAAGAAGAGGATTACTGGTGGTATTTAGAGCTGAGAAAATATGGATCTGTGCCACATGCAGGATTTGGTCTTGGCTTTGAGCGCCTTGTGCAATTTGTAACAGGCATTGAGAATATTCGAGATGCTATTCCTTTCCCCCGGTTCCCAGGAAAAGCGGAATTCTAATTCGCGAGCATGCCCAGTGATAACTGGGCATTCTTCTATCTTCAAGTCACTTTATAAAAAATGGGTCTTTTTAATGACCAGCGATGATAGGCATACCAGCTTCCTAAAACAGCCAAAGCAAGAGCCCAAATAATTGAACCGGGCGCGTTTACAAACGGATAAGGTTTTTGAGGAGGAGGCCCCCAACGCTCTCCTGGTGGCCATATGATTAGCCAAGGAGCCCCCTGGATATTATCCTCTGGAATAAAGCCAAAGATACGACTATCTGCACTCATGGCATGATTATCGCCTAAGCCAAAGTAAGATTTAGCCGGAACTTTTACACCAAAAGTGCGAATAAAATCGACATCCACTTTTCCCTCTTTTAAAGGGGGACCATAATCCTTGAAGGCAATATAAGGAAGCCTTTCGCTAGAGGTCTCTTCTCGTTTTTTCTCTCTGTGGTTAAATTCTTGAAGCGCTGGATCCTCTTTAGTCAGAAGCAAAGCCCCTAACACGTATAAATCGCCATTGCGGAAATAAGCATATCGATTGGGATAAGCGGCCTGATTTTTTGATAAAGGGTTGTAGCTCGTATCCATCTCAATGCCTAAATTAAACAATTTTTGAATATTTGCAGGGGTTGTGTCATAAAGCACCGAATTTTCCGGCAGAGGGGAAGTAATGCCTCCAAATCCAACCTGAAGCCCCTTTCCGTAGTAAAATTCGTAAGTTCCATCTGGCAAACCTGGAAAAGCAGGGCTGCTAGGGGTTGCATGTGCTTGTCCGAGTCGTCTTCCTCGTCCATCTTTTACGATAAAACGTGCCGTGTACATGTTATCCATTAACGTTTTGAGATGGTGCTCATTTAAAGGAAGGAGGGCGGTTTGCACATTCAATAAAAGATGCAAAGGGGTGTGGGGTAAAAACTGCCTTCCAGGAGGAGGGGTTAAAGAAGGGGTATGTCTAAGCTCTAGGTAAAGGACGCCTTCTCCAACTTCATGGGGGTCAATGGGGGTGAGCTTTTTAACTTCTTCTTTGGTCAGCAGGCGTGCCATTGCAAAGTTTCGCATGCCAAAAAAGTCGCTGTAGGTTTCCAGGTTTTGGTGTGCTCTAAGGGGGGCTAAAGGTTGGTCTTTAACCCATTCTTTCCCATTAAAAATTTCGCCACGAATGGTCCCCATAGGGGATAAGGAAATGCGGCCAAGCGGTTGATTCATGTGGGAAAATACAATTTGGTTTTGTGCGGCCATTTTAACAGAGCCCTCGAATTGTAAAAAAGGGATATGTTCCAAGCGATGCATCCAAGGAGCATTCAGAAGGTCTTCATCTAGTTTGCCAGCTTGATCCACCAGGTAGATTTTACCTCCATAAAAATAAAGCGCATCGCCCGGTTTCCCAATCATCCGCTTAATATACCGTTTTTTGTAAGGAAAAATCCCGAAGTAGGTCGTTTCTGTATCTGTAAGAGGCATATGATCAGGTGCGAAAATAAAGATACTGGAACGTTGAACGAGTTTGGGATCAAACATGAAATGGGCGGATTGAAGGGGAACATTAATGCCAAAGGCCGTTTTTGATACAGTCACATGATCCTGTTCTTTAAAAGTAGGACGCATGGAGCCTGTGGGAATTTCAAAAGGCTCAAACCAAACTTGCCGTATAAGTGTCGCTGCTAGTAAAGCAAACACGAGAGCAACTATCAATTCAACCCCATAGTCCCACCCATTTTTTTTAAAATGGGTCTCGCAAAATTTTTCCAGCTTGCGAGCATACGAATCAGCTTCTTCTCTATTTCCAGCGAGTAAGGCTTGATCTAATTTTTGGAGTTCATTCTCAAAATGGGTCAACTGATCGGGAGGAAGCGTTTTTCCTTTTTTTTTATACCAGGCATAAGCTTGTTTCATAATATGCCGAGATTTGTGCAATGAAAATGTCGAATTGAAAAAATACATAAGGCTGAAGGGGGTTAGTTATGATAAAGGCGCCAGTATAACTTTTGTAAAAACAATTTGCAAACAGATTAGAAGTGAAGGAGTGTTCGCTTTTCGTTTACCAAAATGAAGAAGAAAGGAGGGGCAAGGGGAGTTTTTTGTGGGAAGTTTGTAAGCAAAATGATGAGAAAAATAAAATTATAGAGTTTTAGCAAAAATTACGCTCCACAATTTTTATTAATTTTGAAGAAGGATAGGTTGTAATTTTTTAGATTTAAAAGACTTATGAAGGGAAGTCGATGCATAAAAATAAGGAGGGATCAAAAAAAACATTACCATTCAATTGTTGATAACTTTCTAAAGAGGGACTTCAAGCTCAAAAAGGGAAGGCTTCGGGGAGACCAAGCCTTTGCCAGAATCTACCACGCGTAATTTTGCTTGGCCCATCATTCCGCTCACTTGAATCCAGTAGGGAAAATAGGAAGGATAAGGGGTATTTTCTGCGGGAACATACACTTCGATTGTTTTTCCTGATAGCATACTTCCATCGTTTGGCCAACGAGTGCGCCAAGCTTCGAAAGAGACCCCTTTAATAATTGTTCCATCCATGATTAACCTTGGTTCCCAAATACGCCTAGGGCCAGGGCTTCCAGCCACATAGCCCCCGATTTTTTTACGCTCGTGCGGAGGCACTAAATTTAGATGTAGATTTAGCAAAGTTCCTAAAAAATTTTCCGCGGGGGTAGGATCGCACCATCGGTTTTTCGTAAAACAAAAACATTTGTCAATTGCACCGGTTGACAAGTTGACGGAGTACATGCTCCATGAGGTATGACCGGGGGCTCCGTCTTGTATCCAAGTTCGCCAAGAATCGATATTTTTGCTTTTGTTTGCAGGAAGGGAGATCTCTTCCATGGTTAAAAGCTGCCCTTTTTTGTTGTGAATGTGAAGAAGAGAACAGGTTTTATTTTGCATAGTGACGAGATAATCGCCAGCTTCGGCCTTCTTAAGGTTATCTCTCAAGTAAATACCAGCCTCGGCCAAGGAAAAAATGGCGCATAAAAAAGCTAAATAACAAACAAAGCGAGACATAAGCCTTCCTTAAATTTTGATCGAACCTTAATTTTACCAGTTTGCGGAGTTCTTGAAAAAAGAATTATGCGGCTTGTTCGTGCAATTTTTTAGGAAGGAAAGGATTTGCCCTATAGGAGAGATTAGCTCTTTTCTATCTCTTCACTCCAGAAGGTTTAGTCGATCCTGCATGCGACGTCATTTTATGCTCTTAAGGCAAGGCCCCTCGAGGCATGGGAGAGGAGCCTCCGATCAAAAAAATTTATTTTCGCTTAAAGAACTTAGGATGGGCTTATTCAAACTAGCTTATTAAAAATGTTTTCTTTTTCCAGCAAACTCGCTATAAATAACGCGAGGTTTCCGCATGAAAACAGATACATCTTCTCGGCATATTTACAACCAATCCATGTCTTTGCTAACGGATCTTTACCAACTTACGATGGGATATGGCTATTGGAAAGCTGGCCTCGATAACAAAGAAGCCGTTTTTCACCTTTTTTTTCGACGGCCTCCTTTTCAGGGTGGGTTTACAATAGCTGCAGGGCTAGCATACGTCATTGATTATTTAGCTAATTTTCATTTTGACTCTTCTGATTTGCAATATTTAGCATCCCTCAAAAATCCAGACGATGGACCTTTATTTGAGGAAAAGTTTTTTGATTATTTAGCAACCCTTCGCTTTAATTGTTCCTTAGATGCAGTTCCCGAGGGAACTGTTGTATTCCCGTATGAGCCATTAATACGGGTTCAAGGGCCTTTGATTATGTGCCAATTGTTAGAAGGGCCGCTATTAAATTTAATTAACTTCTCCTCCTTAATTGCGACGAAGGCTGCGCGCATGTGCATCGCCGCTGAGGGAGAGCCTGTGTTAGAATTTGGATTGCGAAGGGCTCAGGGAGTGGATGGGGCCTTAACAGCAAGCCGTGCCGCTTACATTGGAGGATGCGAGTCCACCTCGAATTTGCTGGCCGGAAAGTTGTTTGGAATTCCTGTCAAAGGGACCCATTCTCATAGCTGGGTGATGGCATTTGGAGATGAACTAGAGGCTTTTCAAACGTATGCAAGGTGTCTTCCTGGTAATTGTGTATTCTTGGTAGATACCTATGACTCAATCGAAGGTGTGAAAAAGGCGATAGAAGTTGGAAAATGGCTAAGAGCCCAAGGAAAAAAGCTTTTGGGTATTCGATTGGATTCAGGAGATTTAGCCTATTTAAGTATTTTAAGTCGCCGATTATTAGATGAGGCAGGATTCACAGAAACCCCAATTTTTGCAAGCAACGAGCTTGACGAAACAGTGATTGCAGAATTAAAACGTCAAGGTGCCCAAATTTCTGTCTGGGGAGTCGGGACAAACTTGGTGACTGCAAAGGGGCAGCCGGCATTGGATGGCGTTTACAAACTTTCTGCTATCCGAGATCCAGGTAAAAATTGGGATTATAAATTAAAGCTTTCTGAGCAAATGATGAAAGTTTCCAATCCTGGCATTTTACAAGTGCGACGCTATAGTAAAGCGCAAGAAAATATGGCGGATGTGATCTATGATATTCACTCAGATATGAGTAAAAAATGCTATATGATTGATCCTTTTGACCCGACACGTCAGAGAATTTTAAGCCCTAATCTTCCCTATGAAGATTTGCTCATTCCAATTTTTCAAGAGGGTAAGCAGGTATACGAATCCCCATCGCTTGGAGAAATCCGGAAAAGAACGCAGAGCCAGCTTTTAAAGTTTCCTGTGGGAGTTAAGCGTTTTCTTAATCCTCATCAATATGCCGTGGGAATGGAAAAAACTTTGTACGAAAAAAAGGTTCATCTCATTCAAACGATCCGCTCTGCAATGTCTCGTGACTTTTTAATTTCGGCTGATGAGAAAAATAGCCACTCAAACGGGGCTCCGTGAACGCTTTACTGATTGTGGATGTTCAAAACGATTTTTTGCCAGGGGGAGCCTTAGCTGTTAAAGAGGGAGATCAAATTATTCCCTTCGTTAACCAGCTTATCCAATTGCCTTTTAACACCATTGTGGCTACCCAAGATTGGCACCCCCACGATCATCTAAGCTTTGCTGTCTATCACCATAAGCCGGTAGGTGAACATATCAAGCTTTTAGGTATCGACCAAATTCTTTGGCCGGTACACTGCGTACAAGGGACAAGAGGAGCTTGTTTTCCTGATTCTTTGGCTTCTCATTCGTTTATGCGCATTTTTTATAAAGGAACCGACAGATCAATTGATAGCTATAGCGCTTTTTTTGATAATGGGCATTGCAAAAGCACTGGTTTAGAAACTTATCTTAAAGAAAGAGGCGTTCAAAAACTTTATATCGCTGGGTTGGCAACCGATTATTGCATAAAATATACTGCCTTAGATGCTAAAAATTTAGGTTTTCAAGTGTATGTTATAGCGGATGCTTGCAGGGCAGTTAATCTCCGGCAGGGGGATGAAGAGATGGCTTTTAGAGAAATGCACGATGCGGGGATTAGAATGCTAAAATTTTCAGAAATTAACTTATCGCATTAGAGGCCTTATGACTGTAAAAATTTATTCCTATCAAAAATGCTCGACATGCCAAAAAGCTCTTAAATTTTTGGATCATGCTCAGATTGCCTACCAGGTCTTTCCAATTCGGGAACAACCTCCGACTTCAGCCGAGCTTAAGCAAGCTTTGGATTATGTTCAGGGCGATTTAAAAAAGCTTTTAAATACTTCCGGCGAAGAGTACCGCCGATTAAATTTAAAGGAGCGGTTAAGTTCCATGTCTCACGAGGAAGTTTTTGAATTGCTATCGCATAACGGCATGTTGGTAAAACGCCCTTTTGTTTTAGGGGAAAATTTTATTTTACTAGGTTTTAAAGAAGACGCTTGGAAAGCCAAACTTTTGTAGGTTGTCATGTCATGTTTTCCTGACCCCATTATGCTTCCCGACTCGGTGTTTCAATCGAGAGCTAAGCGCAATCGAGAACTCCTGAGAGCAGCAAAGTGGGGGATTGCTATCCGTTTCAGCATTATTTTGTTTGAGGTTTTCGGCTTTCTTCTTTTTGGAAGTGCCGCCTTGATGATGGATGCACTTTCTAGCCTCGTGGATATAGCTGCAACCTTATTTCTTGTCTTCTTTATTAGATTAGCTGAAAAACCGCCTGATCGCAACCATCCTTTTGGGCACGGACGCTATGAGCCCTTAGCTGGCTTGCAATTGGGAATGTCTATGATTTTGATTGGCGGAGGCATGTTAATACGGGAAATCACCCAACTTGCCCAACCTAGCCCCTTAGAAAACACTATGAGTCGCTGGGCATGGTTAATTCCGTTTTTGGCTGTGATTCTTTTAGAAATTTGTTACCGTTTGGTGATTCGTATTGCAGCAAAAGAAAACAGCCCTGCTTTAGCCGCAGATGCGGCACATTATCGCATGGATGGCATGACGAGCTTTATTGCAACAATTGCCTTGATTATCGCTGCGTACTTCCCCGACTGGGCTTGGAGCATCGATAAATTAGGCGCTATCATGATTGCTGGATTTATGGTGGTCATCGGCGTTTTTGCTGCTCGGGACAACATGCACCAGCTTTTGGATCGGGTTCCAAGCTCAGATTTTTTTAAACGGGTGCGCCTATCTGCTTTGAAGGTTAACGGAGTAAGGGAAACAGAAAAAATTCGGATTCAACTTTATGGGCCCGACGCACAGGTGCGGATCGACATAGAAGTAGATCCTCAACTTTCTGTAGAAGACGCCCACAAAATTAGCCAGGAAGTGCGCGCCGAGATTCAAAGAGATTGGCCTGCTGTCAGGGATGTGATTGTGCATATTGAGCCCTTTTATCCCAATGACCATGCAAGCACTTTGTAAAAAGCAAGCTGCTTTCTTAATTTAGAAGATTTTTCACTAAATTGTTTTGGTTCATTATACTTGTTGAATCGAACCACAGGCGCCATACACACTTTGCAAAAACTGGATGTGCAATTTCCCCTTTGTTATCTCCATTAACTTCTAAAGTAATGATATTGCCAGGAAGCCAGCGCAGGATATGCACATCCCCTTTTTTGATCCCCGTTGTATAAAAGGAGAGGTATTTTTTAATTAAAGGCTCTATCCTTTGGTATTCTTCAGCGGGCACAACCTTCTGGAAACCTGCCAGAAAAGCTTTTTGAGTAGTTTTAAAATCTGTTTCATAGAGCCATTTAATAGTAAATTGCTTGATTTTACCATCTTTTACCAGTTCGTCTAAAGCAGCTGCCCGCTTCATTTTAAGGGGATTATGTAAGTAATAGCCGATGGCATAAAGGTTGAGAAAAAATTTAGTTCGAATAGCTGCTCCAGCCAAATCGAGGATAACTTCAGAGCCGTTGTTTTCAAATTGCACTTCTGCGGGAAACGTGAAGCCTGAAGCAGATTCTACGCTATTTGCCATACTTAAATTTATTAACGCTAAGAAAAGGGTTCCTAAAGCAAAGCTCATGAATCTTTTCATAATAGCCTTCTCCACATAGTTAGGAGCGGCATAGAACATCCCCAGAAAAATTTTTAGAAGCCAGGAATAGGTAAAACTTTAAAATAAAAAGTTAGAGAAAGAGCTTTTTTTATACGATATTTTTTGCTCTTTTCCACCCAAAATTTCAACCAGCCGCACTCTTTCCTTTAACATTTCCTTTACCATGGGGGAATTTAAGAGGTTTTGGCGAAGCCGTTTTTTCTCTTCTTTCTCTTTTAAAACTTTGTGGTAGCCTCTTACAATGAGAATTTGTTGTTTGTCTTCCTTCGTCAGCAAACGTTTATCAAGGACAAAACAATTCTCTTTTTTATTATAGGAGAGCTTTTGATGAATCGTTGCTCTAAAAGTTTGAAAATACTCTTGCATAAGTTCATGATCGGCGCGGGATACTTTTGGATTATACGGGTTTGGAGAAGTGTCAACTTTATTAGTGATTGCCAACAGCAATTTAGAGACAAAATCTGGCCAATGTTTTTTCCAATTATAGCGGGATAGGTTGTCTTTTACACTGAATGGGTGCTCGTGCAATTTTTCGATAAAAAATTCCCGGACTGCTTCACTTGTTTTATTCCTTGTTTTCCAAGCGATAGCTAAGGAAGAAAAGAGGCTTTTTTTAATCGTGTAAGCTGCCCGGTAGCGAGTCCAAAAACCATACTTAATAGAAGGATCGACGCCGTATCTAATTTCATTGTTTCCCATCTTAACTCCTTGGATACAGTTTAAACCGGAGGTGTTTACTTCCTTGGAGTAATAGTATAGCTAAAATTTCTTAAATTTAAAATCAAAATTTTAATGTTATTAATTGTAGCCTTTCTGGTAAAACCTCCACGAAAATGAGTTGCAATGCACGCATTTTAAGTGAATTGCGAAAAAAGAGGGAGTTCGAGAAAAATAGGCGTTGCATTAAATAGCCTGATTTTTGTATGTTTATTACTTCCTTCGAACGAATGTCAACAAAACATCGCGAAGCGAACAACACGTTAAAGAGTGAAAAAATCTGTTTTTTGACAGTGAAGAAAAGACAATGTGCAAGCAAGATAAATTATAGAGCTTGTGTGAGGAAAGTTAGCGAAAGCTAATGACCCACATATTTAGAATATAACAAATACTCAAATTTTCAAAGTTTTTTTACTTGAGAATTTGATCTTGGTTCAGATTGAATGCTGACGGCGTGGATGA
>NZ_JAEMUD010000006.1:0-1678 GCF_018342475.1 Parachlamydia sp. AcF125
GACCCACATATTTAGAATATAACAAATACTCAAATTTTCAAAGTTTTTTTACTTGAGAATTTGATCTTGGTTCAGATTGAATGCTGACGGCGTGGATGAGGCATGCAAGTCGAACGAAACGGGCAACCGTTTAGTGGCGGAAGGGTTAGTAATACATGGGTAACTTGCCTTTAACTTTGGAATAACGATTGGAAACGATCGCTAATACCAAATGTGGTGGAGCAACACAAGTTGATTTCATCAAAGTGGGGGATCGCAAGACCTCGCGGTTAAAGAGAGGCCCATGGGATATCAGCTAGTTGGTGTGGTAACGGCACACCAAGGCTAAGACGTCTAGGCGGATTGAGAGATTGACCGCCAACACTGGGACTGAGAACTGCCCAGACTCCTACGGGAGGCTGCAGTCGAGAATCATTCGCAATGGGCGAAAGCCTGACGATGCGACGCCGTGTGAGCGATGAAGGCCTTAGGGTCGTAAAGCTCTTTCGCCTGGGAGCAAGAGAGGCTGGCTAATATCCAGCAGATTTGAGAGTACCAGGTAAAGAAGCACCGGCTAACTCCGTGCCAGCAGCTGCGGTAATACGGAGGGTGCAAGCATTAATCGGATTTATTGGGCGTAAAGGGCGCGTAGGCGGGAACATAAGTCAGATGTGAAATCCCGGAGCTCAACTCCGGAACAGCATTTGAAACTATATTTCTTGAGGGTAGGCGGAGAAAACGGAATTCCACATGTAGCGGTGAAATGCGTAGATATGTGGAAGAACATCGGTGGCGAAGGCGGTTTTCTAGCTTATTCCTGACGCTGAGGCGCGAAAGCAAGGGGAGCAAACAGGATTAGATACCCTGGTAGTCCTTGCCGTAAACGATGTATACTTGGTGTAGCTGGACTCAACCCCAGCTGTGCCGGAGCTAACGCGTTAAGTATACCGCCTGGGGAGTACGCTCGCAAGGGTGAAACTCAAAAGAATTGACGGGGACCCGCACAAGCAGTGGAGCATGTGGTTTAATTCGATGCAACGCGAAGAACCTTACCCAGACTTGACATGCAAAAGACAGCTTTAGAGATAAAGTGTTCCTTAGGGACTTTTGCACAGGTGCTGCATGGCTGTCGTCAGCTCGTGCCGTGAGGTGTTGGGTTAAGTCCCGCAACGAGCGCAACCCTTATCATTAGTTGCCAACACGTGAAGGTGGGAACTCTAGTGAGACTGCCTGGGTTAACCAGGAGGAAGGTGAGGATGACGTCAAGTCCGCATGGCCCTTATGTCTGGGGCTACACACGTGCTACAATGGTCGGTACAGAAGGCAGCAAAGCCGCGAGGTGAAGCAAATCCCAAAAAGCCGATCTCAGTTCAGATTGTAGTCTGCAACTCGACTACATGAAGATGGAATTGCTAGTAATGGCGAGTCAGCAACATCGCCGTGAATACGTTCCCGGGTCTTGTACACACCGCCCGTCACATCATGGGAGTTGGTTTTACCCGAAGCCGCTGACTTAACCGCAAGGGGAGAAGCGTCGAAGGTGAGGCTGATGACTGGGATGAAGTCGTAACAAGGTAGCCCTATCGGAAGGTGGGGCTGGATCACCTCCTTTAAGGACAGGCAAGATAACTTTAGGTTATCTTCCAGGTTGGGCAAGCTCTATAAGCTTGACACATTGTCTTCTTTTCACTGTCAAATG
>NZ_JAEMUD010000006.1:2091-5493 GCF_018342475.1 Parachlamydia sp. AcF125
TCAAGTCAGTAAAAGTTAAAAAATCACTGATAAAAATCGACGCTTGAAGAAAAATTCTTCATAAAAATGGCGAAAAGTCCGTTAAGGACAATCAAAAAAACTCTTATATTAAAGCTTGTTCCAACATTAATTGGTCAAGCTATTAAGGGCTGCTGGTGGATGCCTAGGCATCAAAAGGCGAAGAAGGACGCGTGTACCTGCGAAAAGCTCCGGCGAGCTGGAAAAAAGCTTAGACCCGGAGGTCTCCGAATGGGGCAACCCAATGGGACCAATCTCCCATTATCTGCAGCTAAATTCATAGGCTGCAGAAGCTAGACCTGCTGAACTGAAACATCTTAGTAAGCAGAGGAAAAGAAATCAATTGAGATTCCCTAAGTAGCGGCGAGCGAAACGGGAACAAGCCCAAACCAAAGTCTTTGACTTTGGGGTTGTAGGACCAGCCAAAAGATCTGGAAATTCTAGCCGAATACTCCTGGAAAGTTGAGCGACACAGGGTGAGAGCCCCGTAGGCGAAAGGAAGACCAGACAAGGCAGGCACCTGAGTAGGGCCGGACACGTGAAACCCGGTCTGAATCTGGGGAGACCACTCTCCAAGGCTAAATACTAATTGATGACCGATAGTGAACCAGTACCGTGAGGGAAAGGCGAAAAGAACCCCGATGAGGGGAGTGAAATAGAACCTGAAACCAGCAGCTTACAAACGGTCGAAGGCCTATGTCCTTTTTAAGGAAATGGCTGACGGCGTGCCTTTTGCATGATGAGCCAGCGAGTTACATTAAATGGCAAGGTTAAGGGACATCGTTCTGGAGCCGAAGCGAAAGCGAGTGTTAAAAGCGCGTATAGTCATTTGGTGTAGACACGAAACCGAGTGATCTATCCATGACCAGGTTGAAGCAAGGGTAACACCTTGTGGAGGACCGAACTAGTTGCCGTTGAAAAGGCTTTGGATGAGTTGTGGATAGGGGTGAAAGGCCAATCAAACTCGGAGATATCTTGTTCTCTTCGAAATAACTTTCGGGTTAGCCTCGAATAAATTATCTACAGGGGTAGAGCACTGAATTCACGCGGGGGCCTACCGGCCTACCAAAGGAAATCAAACTCCGAATACTGTAGATTCGTTCGGGAGATAGACAGTGGGGGATAAGCTTCATTGTCAAAAGGGGAACAGCCCAGATCGCCGATTAAGGCCCCAAATTCTATGCTAAGTGAGTAAGGAAGTGGAGTTTCTAAAACAGTTGGAATGTTGGCTTAGAGGCAGCCATCATTTAAAGAGTGCGTAACAGCTCACCAATCGAGAAACTCTGCGCCGATAATATCCGGGACTAAGAAGCATAGAGCCGAAATCGCGGGTTTAGCTTGTATAAAGCTAAGCGGTAGGAGAGCGTAGTATGTGCGGCGAAGATGTACCGTAAGGAGCATTGGAGCGCATACTAGTGATAATGCATGGCATGAGTAAACGATAAAGGAGGTGAAAATCCTCCTCGCCGAAAACCCAAGGTTTCCAGGGTAAAGCTCGTCTTCCCTGGGTTAGCCGGTCCCTAAGCTGAGGCTGAAAAGCGTAGGCGATGGCAAGCAGGTTAAATATTCCTGCGCCACCTAAAACTATGATGATGAGTTGACGAAGTACGTTAAGCACGCGGACGATTGGAAGTGTCCGTGGACATATGAGGCAGGCTAGTAGGCAAATCCGCTAGCAGGATGCCAGGTATGGACTAAGGGGAGCCCACGGGTGAACCGATAGTGTAGCGCAAGGCTTCCAAGAAATAGACTCTAATCGTTGATGGTGACCGTACCAAAACCGACACAGGTGGGTGGGAAGAATATTCTCAGGCGCGCGAGAGAACTCTCGTTAAGGAACTCGGCAAATTATCCCCGTAACTTCGGGAGAAGGGGAGCCGCGGGGCGTGACATTCTTCGCGAATGAAGCGTCAAGCGGCCGCAGAGAAATGGCCCAGGCGACTGTTTAACAAAAACACAGCACTATGCAAAGTCGTCTAAGACAAAGTATATGGTGTGATGCCTGCCCAATGCCAAAAGGTCAAAAGGAGAAGTTAGTGCGTAAGTGCGAAGCTTTGAATTTAAGCCCTGGTGAATGGCGGCCGTAACTATAACGGTCCTAAGGTAGCGAAATTCCTTGTCGGGTAAGTTCCGACCTGCACGAATGGTATAACGATCTGGGCACTGTCTCAACGAGAGACTCGGTGAAATTGTAGTAGCAGTGAAGATGCTGTTTACCCGCAATAAGACGGAAAGACCCCGTGAACCTTTACTGTACTCTGATATTGGCTTTTGACTTGTCATGTGTAGGATAACCAGGAGACGTAGAAGTTCCCTCGTCAGGGGGGATGGAGTCGACGTTGAAATACTGGTCTTGGCAAGTCGGAAATCTAACGAAGTTCCATGAAGCTGGAATTCGGACATTGTCAGACGGGCAGTTTTGCTGGGGCGGTATCCTCCTAAAAGGTAACGGAGGAGTCCAAAGCTTGCCTCATCGTGGTTGGTAATCACGAGTCGAGCGTAAAGGTATAAGGCAAGTTAACTGCGAGACCTACAAGTCGAGCAGATACGAAAGTAGGGCTTAGTGATCCGGCGGTGGAAAGTGGAATCGCCGTCGCTCAACGGATAAAAGGTACTCCGGGGATAACAGGCTTATCGCCACCAAGAGTTCATATCGACGTGGCGGTTTGGCACCTCGATGTCGACTCATCGCATCCTGGGGCTGGAGAAGGTCCCAAGGGTTTGGCTGTTCGCCAATTAAAGCGGTACGCGAGTTGGGTTCAAAACGTCGTGAGACAGTTTGGTCCCTATCTGTTGTGGGCGCAGGATACTTGAGAGGAGCTGCTTCTAGTACGAGAGGACCGAAGTGGACGAACCAATGGTGTTCCGGTTGTTCTGCCAAGGGCATTGCCGGGTAGCTATGTTCGGAAAGGATAAGCGTTGAAAGCATCTAAACGCCAAGCCCCCCTCAAGATAAGGTATCCCTATGAGACACCATGTAGACCACGTGGTAGATAGGTTGGGTGTGTAAGCACAGCAATGTGTTGAGCTAACCAATACTAATTAGTCCATTGGCTTGACCACCTTTTTTTAAGCTAAAGAGATGAGACGACCAAAAGCCATCTCTAACTAAAGTGGTCGCAAATTATGAATTTTTCACAAGCGAAGTATAAGATGACGCCCAGTGAAGAAAAAGCTTCAAGCGTCGATTTTTATCAATGAGACAATCATTTGCCTAAAGTTTTGCTTGGTGGCATTGGAGAAGAGGAAATACCTGATCCCATCCCGAACTCAGAAGTCAAGCTCTTTATCGCCGATGGTACTGCACGCAAGAGTGTGGAAGAGTAGGTCGCCGCCAAGTCTTTTTTACTCCATTTTAAATGGAACCCTTTAACCCTAGTAACC
>NZ_JAEMUD010000007.1 GCF_018342475.1 Parachlamydia sp. AcF125
AGAGGAAGATGCGACCATGATTATGCAAGTTAATCCTTTCATTCAATACCAGGGAGCTGTGCTGCCCACTAGGTTGGCAGTAGGAGAGCTTAACAAACGCCTAAAGGGCTTGCTGCACTTGCGGTGTCCCTCTTGCATAAAAGATTTAATTGTTCAAGGGCATAAATATTTAAAAGAGCCAGAAGAGGAAGCTGTTCTGCATGGGGCCTTTTATCTAGCCACGGCTTATGAGTTGTATTGCGCGCTTAAAATAAGAGGATATAAATTTGATCAACAAGCACTCGATGAATACCTGGACAGCTTGGAGAAAAAGTTAGAAAATGATGAAACCCTACTGCATTATTTTGCCGCCCTAGAAAATCTCAGTATTTTTATTTATCTCTTTGCGGAAAGGCAAAATACATTATCCTACCTTAATGTGTTAGCAGGAAAGACAGCTAAAGAAACGCCTTTACATGTAGCTGCTATGGCTGGAAATATACCTATCGTACAGTTTCTGCTTGATCGGGGAGCAGATGTTAGAAAATTCGATAGCTGCCAAAATAGTGCTTTACATCATGCTTGTCAGTCTCAAAAAGATTGCGTCGATATCGTTAAACTTTTGTTGCAATACGACCCAGTCCTTATGAGAGCTAAAAATAGCGCAGGCCAGACCCCTTTACACTTATCTGCATTTATGGGAAATGCAAAGAGCTTGGAATACTTGCTAGTTCAAATTGCAGACCCCTGTGAAGTGGACCTGCAAGACATGGAGGGAAATACTTCCTTGCATTTAGCCGTGATTGGAGAGGGAATATCTTCTAATCAGCCAACAGCGGATTATGTCAAAATTATTGCAGCTTTAGTAAAAAAAGGAGCCAACCTAAATATCTTAAATCATAACCGAAAAACGGCCTTAGCGCTTATTTTTGAAAATGCAGCCATTATAAATGTTATAGTTGAAGAAAACCTAAGTCCTCAAATGCTGGTTAGTTTTCTTCAAAACTATTACCTTTCTCAAAATACCCTCTCTATTTTCAGAATTAAAATGCAGCAAGAGTGGGAACTTAAAGTTCCTTTAGAAGAAATTTATGTGCGTTTAGGGATCATTGAAAATAAAGAAAGAAAAACACGCGATCAAGCCTTAAATAAGCATTCTGAGTATTTACAAGATGCTCGTATTCCGGCTTACGAATCTATTTTCGAACCTAAGCAGAATATCGAAATCGAAAAGCTTTTCCAACATAAAAGCTTGAAAAAAAAAGCTCGTAAAAGAGTTTTTATCCAAGGTGCAGCTGGCATTGGTAAAAGCACTCTCTGTCATTATACTAGCTACTACTGGGCAAAAGGGAAGCTTTGGGCAGGCATGTTTGCCTGCCTTTTTCGGATTCCTTTAAGAAATTTAACTTTGAGGAAATACCCCGACGATAAAGAGTATGCTCCTGCTAGCATGATAGCAAAAGAATATGGCGACAAAATTGATCACAGAGTGATCGAGGCCTGTATAAACGACGCCGCTTTTTTACAAAACACCCTACTTGTTTTAGACGGGTATGATGAGCTCCCAGCAGAAGCTCAAGCAAACACAAGCCTAGCTGCCGCTTTTAAGCAGTTAAAGGAGCTATTTCCCCATATTTTAGTCACCTCAAGACCTGGAAGCTATTCTTTTGAGCGCTCTTGTGAGCTAGAGCTTTTAGGTTTTGATAAAAAAGGGGTCGGCTGTTATGTAAATAGGTTTTTCAAACAAGTTCAAGCCGAAGAGAAAAAGCAGAAGCTTAATCGTCTATTAGCTACTTCTCCTCAAATTTTAAGCCTGGCGCATATTCCCATTAACTTATCCCTGCTTTGTTGCCTATTTAACGAAGATCCACAGGTTTTTGATACCGAGCAATCCATTACAATGAGCGCTATCTATGCACGCGTAGTTAACTGGATGTACAAGTGGTTTCTTTTAAGAAGAATTGACCAAGGTATATCTAAACAAACTAAAGAACAAATTCTGACAGAAAAAAATCTGCGCCAAAATAAAGAAGTCGCTAAAATTGCTAAAGCTTTTGAAAAAATGGCTGACTTTGCAATGGAGAACGACACCCTTTATTTAAGCAAGCAAGAGATCGAAGATTTTAGGGGTAAAAAAATCTTACCCAATGAAATTACAGATTGTGGGCTTATGCGCATCCCTGAAGTAGAAACTGAAGCTGAAGAAAAAGGGTATTTCATCCACTTAACCTTCCAAGAGTTTTTAACCGCTTCAAAAGTTGCCAATCAATACCTCAAAGGAGAAAGGCAAACATGCCAAGAATTTTTGCAAAATTACAAGTTTGAACCTCGCTACGCTCTCGTTTTGCGCATGATTGCTGGCTGCCTTTCTTTCTCTACCTCAAGTAATCGGCGCTATGCGGATGCATTTCAGTCTTTTTTCGACGATCTTTTTGCTGCGCCGCAAGACTTAGCTGTCAGTAATGAGCTCACTTTGATTGCAGCGTGCTTTGAAGAGTGCCAAGACCCTAAGATGGTGAAGCAGTACGATGACTTTATTGAGCTTGTAAAAGACTATATTAAGCATCTCTGTTTACTAGGTTTAGACGTTGGACGCTTACTTAACAATAAGAATTTGCTTAATCATCCCAAAATAGTTCTTACTATCGAAGAATTATTATCTGATCCTAAAACAAAGAAAAATATGCTAAGCATCTTATTAAGTATGGTGAGGGCAAAGGTAAGCTTAGCTTCAGAAATATTGGGATTGATTGTTGAAGAACTTAAGAGTCCTAAAAAAGATTCTGATTCCCAACGGTATGCTATAGAGGTTTTAAGAGAAGTAGGAAGGCAAGGAGATGAGTTGCCAAAAGAAGCGCTAGCCGTTCTCATCCAAGTTCTCAAAGAAAGCGATCGTAGAGCTAATAAAGCTTATGCTGCCAGCGCCCTAAGAGAGATAGTAAAACGAGGAGACGAGCCTTTTAAAGCAGCCCTAAACGCTCTCATCCAAGCGTTTCAAGAAGGGGATAGGATGACTAAAATTTTTACTGCCAGGGCTCTTAGGGCAATAGCACAACGAGGAGATAAACTTTCTAAAGAAGTCCTACACGCTCTCATCCAAGCTCTCAAAGAAAGCGATCGCATGACTAGCGCTTATGCTGTTAATACCCTAGTAGAAATCGTAAAGCAAGGAGGAAAGCTTTCTAAAGAAGCCCTAAACGCTCTCATCCAAGCTTTCAAAGAAGGGAAAGAATGGACTAAGCGTGCCCTATGGGCAATAACAAAGCAAGGAGGCGAGCTTTCTAAAGAAGCTCTAGCAACTCTTACGCAAGCTCTCCAAGAAGGCGAAGAGTGGGATAAAAATTCTGCTGTTGAGATTATAGAGGCAATAACAAAACAAGGAAGTGAGCTATTTAAAGAAGAGTTAGTAGCTCTCGCCCAAACGCTTAAAGAACGCGATAGGGGACCCAAAATTTCTGCTGCCCGAACCCCAGCAGCAATAGCACGCCAAGGAAATGAGCTTCCAAAAGAAGTGCTGGCTGCTCTTACCCAAGCTCTTAGAAAAAACGATAGAGGGACTCAAGCTTCTGCTACCCGTGACCTAGAAGCAATAGCACAACGAGAAGATGGGCTTCCGAAAGAAGTGCTAGCTGCTCTTACCCAAGCTCTTGTAAAAAGCGATAGAGGGACTCAAGCTTCTGCTACCCGTGCCCTAGAAGCAATAGCACAACGAGGAGATGAGCTTCCGAAAGAAGTGCTAGCTGCTCTTACCCAAGCTCTTAGAAAAAACGATAGAGGGACTCAAGCTTCTGCTGCCCGTGCCCTAGAAGCAATAGCACAACGAGGAGATGAGCTTCCGAAAGAAGTGCTAGCTGCTCTCATCCAAGCTCTCCAAGAAGGCGAAGAGTGGACTAAATATTTGGCTGCCCGTGTCCTAGAAACAATAGCAAATCAAGGAAACCAGCTTCCGGAAGAAGGGCTAGTAGCACTCATCCAAGCTCTCAAAGAGGGTGATAGAGATGCTAAAGGTTCTGCTGCTCGTGCTCTAGGAGTAATGACAAAACAAGGAGATGAGCTTTCGAAAAAAGCGCTAGATGCTCTCATCCAAGCTCTCGAAGAAGGCGAAGAATGGGCTAAAACTTCTGCTGCTCATGCTCTAGGAGAAATAGCAAAACAAAGAGGTGAACTTCCGAAAGAAGCATTAGATGGTCTTATCCAATCCCTTAAAGAAGGCGAAGAATGGGCTAAAACTTCTGCTGCCCGTGCTCTAGGAGAAATAGCAAAACAAGGAGGTGAGCTTCCGAAAGAAGCGTTATCAGCTCTCATCCAAGTCCTCAAAGAAGGCGATGGAAGGATTAAAAGCTTTGCTGCTGCGGCTCTAAAAAAAGTTGATAAAAATGCTTTATTAAAAATGGGCGCAGAGGCATTTGCTTTAACCGCTGAGGCTTGTTTCTTTACTGAGAACACCTTTTCAGTTAAAGTTTTACAACCTCACATTACTGATAAAAAAACCGCTTATTTATCCAAGCATACACTAAAGCTTAGCTACGAGAAAATAAGAGAAAAGCTACCTACGGAGCTTAGTGAATGGCGAAAACGATTAGATATTCTTAGCATAACGGGAAGCTCTCAAAGTCCTGCAGATCGAACATGACGCCAAAAGGGGCTGTTACTACCACGGTTTTTAAAACATTAGGGGCTCTTTCGAAATAGCATATTCGCCTTATTTTAGTTGAGCGGGGTGCAATAAAACTTGAAATAGTAAAGGACTTAAACGATGAAAAATTTCGTCGCCTAACGGGTGTTAAGCGATTTATCTTCAATAAGATGGTAAACATTTTAGAGCAATCAATAAAAAGCAGAAATTTTAATGCAGAAGGAAAAAGAAGTTTAATTTGGAAAACGAATTGCTTATGGCCCAAGAAATACATGCAAGAGTATAGAAACTATTTTCATATAAGCCAAGGCTATGGCGTGAGCGAAGGCGGTGCTTACAAAACAATCAAATGGGTTGAAGACAGGTTGATTAAAGATCCGGACTTTACTTTACCAGGCCGTAAAGCACTCTTAAAAAGAAACATTGAATATGAGGTTGCCCTGATCAATGTTAAGGAAACGCCTATTGTAAGACCAAAAAACGTAAAAGCTTTTCTATTCAGGCAAAAAGAAAAAGCACAGAAAGCGCCGATTAAAATCGGCTTAGAGTTGCGGATGTAAGAGCCGCACGTTGAAGATTACAGCAAAATCACAACGGCCACGAGTCATGCGCGGA
>NZ_JAEMUD010000008.1 GCF_018342475.1 Parachlamydia sp. AcF125
TAAGACCGTTAGCTCCTTGTTTAATGCTTGTGTTTCTTTGTCTAGGCTATGGATTAAAGTCTGTTTCTGGCTTTTTAAATGGAGGATTTGCCCATGGCAAGTTGTGCATTCTTCCAAATACTCCACATAAAGCCTGTTAAGGGCAGCAATCGGAATGTCTGGTTTGCGTACCGGAACTAAATCTGATAGACGCAGCTCTTCAATTTTAGCTTTCAGCTTTGCTGAATGGGTGTTATGTATTTTTTCTACCTCTTGAAAAATGGCTTCGTAATCCCCTTGGCAGTGTGAAAGGTGGTTTTCTAAGCCCTCTTCAGACAATTCGGAGGTAAGTATTTTGCTTAGCTTTTTCTTAACTAACCCTTTAAATTCCTGCCACTCTTCTATTTCCAAACTGCAGCGCAAAGAAAATAAACTCGCCGCCATTTCTTGCACGTGTTTCTTGTATTTAAACTCTTTAAATAGGGCCGTAAATTCTTCTGCCGAAAAGAGCCTTTTTCCTTGAATGGAGGGGTTATTTTCTTCGTCGTGCAAGAACTTTGGATAGTTTTCTTGATCATTTACTAGGGCGTCTATATAGGCATTTGAATCTCGCTGCGCAGCAGAAGTCATCTTGAATAGTTCTTCCGTAATTTCATAAAAACCCTCAATCACCGCATTGCTGACCCTTCCTTCAAAATTGGGCCCTTTTGTTTTAACTCTGGGGGCCGCACGCTCAAAAAAAGAGCTTTCGCCTTTAAAGGTAGTATGGATAGAAGTGTCAATATCTGAGGTTAATTTACGACTTCCTGGAGCTTTAATCGCAACGATACACTTGGCGGGCTTTGCTAAGCCTGCAGGCAAGTGAGAGGTTTTTTGCGTGACTATAAAATGATACCAAGTGGCCTTAAAGGTATACCCTCCCTGCGGTGTTTTCGCTAGAACACCCGTGGGCTCGGCGGTTAAGTTAAAATAAGTGGCAGGAAAAATTCTTAAGATGGCTTCGCGGTAGCTGGCATAGTCTACGATATCGCGATCCTCTATATGCTCTTGCATCTGCTGGGTAGCCAGCAGCTGAGATCCTTCTTCCGGACGCAAGGTCATGACGTAGGTTCTTTTAAGGGTTTCCCAATCGGTATCTCCTAACTTTTCAAACCGTTGGATCGCTGGAAAATCGTGTGGAATAGACATAATCAACTCTTTGGCTAAATACTACGTTTAATGAAAAATACGCTTTAAAACTCTGAAACGTGGGTCTTCACTCATTCCCACTCTCTTGCTCATCAAAGGCGAAAAACTAATTAAATTTTTAGTTTCATGCAAGTTTTTTAGTTAGAGGTTAAAAATTTGGTAAAGGGCCTTTAGCAAATTCTATTAAAGTATTGTAGCAATATCTGCAACTTGCCCCTTTGATAAGAAAAAAGATGAAAAATTTGCAAGGGTATCGGTGGCGGCTAGAGGTTTTTCAGCAAGATATTTTAAAAGAAAACCAGATTGTAGGGTTGGAAACTCAGTTAACTAACCTGAGCTATCTTTTTCCTTTCGCTGAGCAAAGGATAAGGGAACAACAAAGACTTTTATGAGCTTTGTTAAAGGCACTTTATCAAATTTTTAACCTCTAACTAAAAAACTTGCATGAAACTAAAAATTTAATTAGTTTTTCGCCTTTGATGAGTAAGAGAGTGGGAATGAATGAAGGCCCACGTTTAAAGGCATAAGTTTATTTCGCATGTTTGTTTTTATCTTGGCGATAAGTTGCGCTCCTTTTTCCATCATTTTCTTAAATAACTCTGAGGAAAGGTAACCTTTATCCCCGAATTTTTTTCCAAAAAGCTTCTCAGTTAAGATAGGAACGGGCTTTCTATCGTCTATATTGCCAGTTGTAATCATATAAGCTAGTAGTTCTCCTTCTTCATTAGCAACTAGGTGCAGTTTGAAGCCGTAAAAATAACTGACAGAGGTTTTTCCTCGCTTTGCTATCCCTTTAAACATCTTATTATGCTGGTGTATACGCTTGGGATGACAAACTGCTATTGAGGCGGAATCAATAAAGGAAATGCCTGTGCATTTTCCAAGACGAGTCAGCAGATAGCAATGCAGGGGAAATGCAAGCTGTCTTTTTAGTTCTACAAACCGGTTATAGCTGGGAATATGGGGAAACTCCCGTTTTAAGTAGTTATGTACGTAACTGTTGTAGAAGGTTTTAAAATTTCTGTAACAGACCATATGAAATAAAATGACTAATGTCATGGTCTCGCTTGGGCATAATCCAGGCTCTCTTTTTGGAGCTTTCTTCCCTTCAGCTAGCCATCTTTGTTTGCATAATCCCTCGAAATTTTTTCAAAGGCCATCTATACTGCAAAACAGCTCAGCCAAACAAATCATCTTGCTTCCCCTTTGGTTTAGTCTGGTGTCGTAACAAACATTCACCAATAGGGAAGCCTTTTCTTGCAATTCTTTTCTTGAAATGGCTCTATTTTAAAATCGAACTAACGTTAAAATAAGTAGCAAGAGAAATAGACCTGTCAAAATATTTGCGTAAATAAGGTTGAAGGGTAGATAAATTTTATTTTCCCTTTCAAGAGAAAATAAGCCTCTTTCGAAATTCACTGGGTTATACGCTTTTAAATAACTTTTCGGAGATGATCTTAAACCGCTTCAGGCTGCCGATAGCATTTTCATTAAGCGTACGACCACTAGAAAATTGGCGGTTATTTTGCTTGTCCTCCTTTGTGAGCGGATACTTTTTCCCCTTTTTTTGGGCATTTGCGTTTTAGTATGTAATCTCTAAAGCCCTTGATATCCGCTATCAGTCAATACACTTACCGAAGGATGAATTCGAATTTTTGGCTCTTTGAACAATCGAAAATCATGCCGCTTCCCTCGGGAAAATACGGTGCAAATGACTTGCTGTCGTTTCTTATCTACCGCAATTTGTGTCTTTAAGGGTTACGGTAGGAATGTCGATTACTCAACACCCCCCGTACAGATCCGTACGTGCGGAATTACCGCATACGGCTCTTCCCTTAGATAATAACACCGATTC
>NZ_JAEMUD010000009.1 GCF_018342475.1 Parachlamydia sp. AcF125
CACAGAAAGCGCCGATTAAAATCGGCTTAGAGTTGCGGATGTAAGAGCCGCACGTTGAAGATTACAGCAAAATCACAACGGCCACGAGTCATGCGCGGATAAGCGAGAGGTTATACGCGAAGCGTTAGACAGTGGTATACACAGGTTAGGTATTGAGCCCCGAAAATTTCTTAGATCAGAATGCCGACGTGTTTGTGTTCATCGGAAGGCAACACTGTTGACATCGATAATGCGAGATGTAAACAGATTCTGCGTGGTCGAAGACCCTATACATGTGTAGAAACTTTAAGCGCGGGAATCGGGAGATCCTGCAACTGGCCATGAAAACTCATGGTCCGCGTTGAAAATCCAAATGGAGCAAAGCAATGATGAACAGTTGCAGGAAGTCGGACAAATCCGTAGTACCTGAGAAGCCCTCGAACAAACCTGACAAAGTGGGAAAGGAGAGGATGGAGGGAAGGGATTTGCCCAAGGAGAATAGGCGGCCGCAAAACATGCTCCGGACACAGTGCCGGGAAGGTGTGCTCAATGAGCTGTTGCTTATACATCGAAAAGCGAAAGCGGAGAGAAGATTAAAATTCACGACCCTGATGCACCATATATACAACATCAATATGCTGAGGATGTCATATCTTGAGATAAAGAGAGATGCAGCCCCGGGTGTCGACAAGGAAACATGGGAAAGCTACGGAAGAGACCTGGAGGGAAACCTCACAATTCTCTCCAAGCAACTTAAAACTGGAGCATATAAAGCGAAAGCTGTAAGAAGAGTGTACATACCTAAAGCCGATGGAAAACAAAGGCCACTAGGGGTAACTGCGTTGGAAGACAAAATCGTCCAAAGAGCAACAGTAGCAGTACTGAACACAATCTACGAAGCAGATTTTCAGGGATTCTCGTACGGATTTCGACCGAAGCGCAGTCAGCATCAAGCGTTGGATGCCCTATACGTTGGAATATACACGAGGAAAGTGAATTATGTGTTCGATGCAGACATTCGAGATTTCTTTAACAAAATAAATCGAGAATGGCTAATAAAATTTATTGAACACCGTATTGCGGACAAAAGAGTAGTGCGACTCATCCAGAAATGGCTGAACGCGGGAATATTGGAAGAGGGAAAGATCATATACAATGAACAGGGGACTCCGCAGGGTTCGAGTGCTTCACCGCTACTTGCAAACGTGTTCTTGCACTATGTATATGACATGTGGATCCAACAATGGAGGAAACAAAAAGCGTGTGGCAATGTAGTTGTTATACGTTTTGCCGATGATACCGTAGTGGGATTCCAATACGAATCGGATGCCAGACAATTTCATGAAGAATTAAAGGAGAGATTCCTAAAATTTGGATTGGAGCTACATCCTGAGAAAACGCGACTCATTGAATTCGGGCGATTTGCATCAGAAAACAGAAAGACGCGAGGAGAGGGAAAACCAGATACATTCACATTTCTTGGATTTACACATATTTGTGGAAGAACCAGAAAGGATGGAAAATTCACAATCTGGAGGCATACAATAAAGAAGAAAATGCAGAAGAAGTTAAAAGAGGTCAAAGATGAACTCAAGAAACGCATGCATGACCCTATCCAAGAAGTTGGTCAATGGCTTAAAGCAGTGATAACAGGGCACTATAGATACTATGGAGTACCTGGAAACTATAAAGCAATGCAAGATTTCAGACATTTAATAGGACAGAAATGGAAACACTCTCTCAAAAGGAGAAGCCAGAAAGCAAATATTACATGGGAGAAATTAGGAAAACTGATTGACCAATGGCTACCACAGCCGAAAATATGGCATAAATATCCGAGTGAGCGAATCGGTGTTATTATCTAAGGGAAGAGCCGTATGCGGTAATTCCGCACGTACGGATCTGTACGGGGGGTGTTGAGTAATCGACATTCCTACCGTAACC
>NZ_JAEMUD010000010.1 GCF_018342475.1 Parachlamydia sp. AcF125
CAGCTTTCTAGCCTTCCTAAAGAAATAGGCCGGCTATCGCGCCTGCAGCATCTTAACTTAGAACACAATCAGCTCTCTAGCCTTCCTAAAGAGATAGGCCAGCTATCGTGGCTTTACCAACTTTATTTACAACACAATCAGCTCTCTAGCCTTCCTAAAGAGATAGGTCAGATATCGGGCCTGCGGTATCTTGACTTACAACACAATCAGCTCTCTAGCCTTCCTAAAGAAATAGGCCAACTATCGCGCTTGCGGCATCTTGGCTTACAACACAACCAGCTCTCCAGCCTTCCTGAAGAGATAGGCCAGCTATCGGGACTGGAGTATCTTTACTTAGAACACAACCAGCTCACTAGCCTTCCTAAAGAAATAGGCCGGCTATCGCGCCTGCAGCATCTTAACTTAGAACACAATCAGCTCTCTAGCCTTCCTAAAGAGATAGGCCAGCTATCGTGGCTTTACCAACTTTATTTACAACACAATCAGCTCTCTAGCCTTCCTAAAGAGATAGGTCAGATATCGGGCCTGCGGTATCTTGACTTACAACACAATCAGCTCTCCAGTCTTCCTAAAGAGATAGGCCAGATATCGCGCTTACGGTATCTTGGCTTACAACACAACCAGCTCTCTAGCCTTACTAAAATGATAGGCCAGCTACCGAACCTGGTGCACCTTGACTTACAACACAACCAGCTCTCTAACCTTCCTAAAGAGATAGGCCAGATATCGCGCTTGCGGCGTCTTAACTTACAAGACAATCAGCTCACTAGCCTTCCTAAAGAGATAGGCCAGCTATCGAACCTGGTGCATCTTGACTTACAACACAACCAGCTCTCTAGCCTTCCTAAAGAGATAACGCAGCTGTCCCAACTAGAAAAGCTTGATTTAACTGAGAACCCGATCGCCAATCTTCCTGCAGGGATAAGGCAACTACCTGCATTAAAGGAGCTTAATTTGGAGGAAAACCTGTTATGAAAGATTCGGCACAAAACCCGTTCAATGCTTTTTTGCATGGGAGCGTGGAATAGCTCTCCCTGTTAAGCTTGGCCCCATTCTTAAACTTCTGTACCTCTCTTTAGTGCAAGCGCTAGTATCCCTACGCAAATTGCAGATAGGGTAAAAGCCAAAACAAGGGGCCTATTGGCCATTAACGAAATGAAAGATAAGGGTAAGAGTAAAGCCAATAACATATTGGCCTTAAGAAATCCTTCTTTAAGCTTGTTTTTAAGAAATACGTTAAAGCTTTTTGTGAAATTGGCTCTACCCTCTTGGTTTTTTAGGCTATCCAAAAAATATACAGATTAAAAACCATCAACTTAAGAGGTAAAAATGAATTCTAACTCTTTTTTATCCATAGAAAGCTTGCCCAATGAATTGCTTTATCCTATTTTAGAGGCTTGCGCAACCCCTTCCTTATTTAACGT
>NZ_JAEMUD010000011.1 GCF_018342475.1 Parachlamydia sp. AcF125
TTTAAAAACAATTTATGATTATAGTAAAGGTGTACAGGGTCTTTCCGTCCAATCATTTCTATACTGCATCTTCACAGCAAATTTAATTTCACTAGGCTAGTACTGGAGACAGTAGGGAAGTCGTTACACCATTCATGCAGGTCGGAACTCACCCGACAAGGAATTTCGCTACCTTAGGACCGTTATGGTTACAGCCGCCGTTTACTGAGATTTATATTCATGGCATCTCTACCAATCCTTTTTGTCTTTCAGCACCGGGCAGGTGTCAGACCCTATACATCGTTTTGCAACTTAGCAGAGTCCTGTGTTTTTATTAAACAGTCGCTACCCTCTATTCTGTTACACCTATTGGCAATTGCTTACCAAAGGTACTCCTTCTCCCGAAGTTACGGAGTTATTTTGCCGAGTTCCTTCAATACTATTATCCTATCACCTAAATATACTCTATCAAAATATCTGAGCCGATTTAAGTACGGTTTTTACTTCACGAGTTTTTTCCAGAAAAGTCTTCACTACCCAGACAATTTTAAGCCTGAATAATCTACTACTTTTGTCACTTGTCCGAAAATTTAAGAATATTAACTTAAGACCCATCGCTGTACAGTTTTCACTGTTAGGCTTAGGGGCCGATTAACCCTATTAAAATTACTTTCGAAATAGGAAACCTTATATTTACGGTGGAAGAGCCTCTCACTCTTCTTTGCTACTCATACAGGCATACTTGCTTCTAATGTAATAACCAACTCTCACGAGCCAATCTACAACCTATAGAATACTCTACTACCGATTTGCACACAGCTTCAGTAAATAATTTGAGTCCGTTACATCATAAAGCTCTATAATGCTTTTATAAAATTAGTGAGCTGTTACGCTTTCTTTAAAGGATGGCTGCTTCTAAGCCAACCTCCTAATTGTTATAACACCGTGAGCTATTTCATACACTTAATTATTTTTATGGACTTTAGCTGACGTTCTGGGCTGTTTCCCTTTTGATTACGAACCTTCGCGCCCGCAATCTGCCTGCTCTATATAAATAAATTTGTTGTTATTCGAAGTTTAAGTAGACTCAGTAGGATTATTCATCCCCATTGCCTATCTAGAGCTCTACCAGCAACAATGTAAATAGAACGCTCTACCTAAATAGATTTCGTAGAGTACTAGCTAACACTAAGCTTGATTAGCCTTTCACCCCTAGCTACCGCTCATCCCGGTATTATGCAACATACATGGGTTCGATCCTTCAGTACGT
>NZ_JAEMUD010000012.1 GCF_018342475.1 Parachlamydia sp. AcF125
GGCTTTAAGCTTTTACATACTAAAGAATTAACTCACAAAAAATACTCCCCTGAAGAGGTGGCTTACTATACTGCCAAGTATGGGCAGCGGATTTTTAACCTAGTCTTTAGCGGCAATCAAGCAGCGTTTACTCAAGAGTTTATAAAAGCTTTAGCCAAGGGCAAAAAAAAGAAGAATCTACCGAAATTTATCTATCTTAAATCTAAGCAGGTAAGGCAAAACGCTTATAGCACTTTAAAGCAGAAAGAGTTGACCCTTTTAAACCACCAAGCAGAAATTGTGCATCGCATCAAATCAGACAACAAGACTTTAGACGCCGAAAAGCCTAAAAAAACACTTGAGCTCATCCAACAATTATATCCTTTTTCAAATGCAGAGGAAAAAAAGCGCTACTTTGAAGACGAAAAAAAGCTTTATCTATCGCTTAGCGCTAAATTAATCGGCCTAGTTTGCGCTTCTAGATTAGAGAAAAAAGGGCATCTATGGGGACAAAATCCAAGCATCCCTTTGCGACATAAAACTGAAGAAAAGAAAGAGGGAGAAGATGCAACACCTGCTATTTCCCATCTAGAGCCTGGCCAAAATTCTAACTTTTCCGAATTTAGCCCAGGGGGAATTGCTAAAGATGAACATCATCAGCTAGGCGAAGATGCCACAAACTTGGTGATGGCTTCGCATGGAGGAAGAGCAGAGGTCAGCCATATGGATCAGGGCCGCCGTTCCCAATCTGCCGTTGTGGCAGGCGTTTCTGAAGAAGCGTCTAGTAAGTTAGCAGAAGGGGTATTTAGCAAACTCCCAAAGTAGATTGCCCATCAGAACAAGGTTTTCTTGATGGGCCTAATTGCTGTGAGCACACTCTTAAAGATTATAGGGCTCTTTATCCCGCTTTTCAGTCCGGGTCTGTACCTATTAAAGTCCAGGCTACTGCTAGCCAAGTCCATTTAGAGGAAGATGCGACCATGATTATGCAAGTTAATCCTTTCATTCAATACCAGGGAGCTGTGCTGCCCACTAGGTTGGCAGTAGGAGAGCTTAACAAACG